>NZ_JBFUJC010000186.1:0-6098 GCF_056401595.1 Paenisporosarcina sp. P4_E4_2
ACATTAATAGAGGAATGGCCAGCACGTAGCCCTTCTTAATTCCTTTCAATTCGTATTCTTTCTCCAGAATTTCCGATAGAAAGAAAAGTGTGCCGAATAAAATAAGCATAACAAAAATACCACTGAGAAAGACGGCTGATAGCCACTTTCCTTCCTCTTGGAATGTCTGCTTACTGTTGCTTAGGAACTCCTTGAATTTCTTTGGCTCCTCTTTTTCATGGGGTACTTTGATAAAGAAAAAAATAAGAACTATTGAAATAAGACTGAAAAAGGAAATGGAGAAGAATGGAAGGAACCATAAGAAAGAAGCGAAAGTAGCTCCTAATATTGGACTAATCACTTTTCCGAACGTATTCGAAGTTTCGATGATGCCAAGACATGAACTAGTTTTTTCATCATCGTCTTTATACAAATCCCCAACGAGTGGGAGGATGATCGGGAAGGCACCAGATGCACCGATTCCCTGCAAAATTCTCCCGATGATAATCCAGGCGAAGGGGTTATCCAGTTTCCAGGAGGCGTAACCGGCAATTAATCCACCAATTAGGGCTAAAATCAAACTAGGCAATATGACAATTTTACGGCCAAATCGATCGGATAGATAGCCTGCAATTGGGATGAGGAAAATGGCTGCTATTGAGTAACTTGTGATAATCATGCTCGACTGAAACGAAGAAATACCCATCGTTTTTTCCAAAATGGGAAGAACGGGAATTAGCATTGAATTTCCTAATGTCATTACAAGAGGGATTGAAGCCATACTGATAATGCACCATGTACTGACTTTTTCTTCACTGTTTTCCATACATACACCTCAGAAAATTTCATATTGAGGAACGTATTTAGGGTCTCCAAGACGTACATTTTTATGCGGGTGCGATTTGCTAGAAAAGTGAATGATAGGCTTGGACGCCGAAATAAACGCCGAAGCCGATCATGGAAAGGGAGGATATCATGGAAATGCCTGTCAGGATGTTATTCGATAGCACTTTGCTGGCGCTACTGGACAATAAGGACATAGTTAAATCCACCATCATAATTCCCAATAATATGGCTCCACTGCAAATGAAGATTTCATATCCTGCCAATGGTTCAGAAGACCCTACAAGGAGGGAACCATAAATACCTAACCAAAAAAGGACCGTCAAAGGGTTTAGAAACGCCATGAATAAGCCGGCTATGTATGTATGTCGAATTCGATTTGTCTTGGTCATTGTTTTTGCTTTAGTTTTGTGGAGCGCAAGCAGATTTTCAATCCCCGTATAAATGAGGACAAAGCATCCGAAAGACCAGAGCAGCGTTTGCATGAATGGTGAATCGATGAATTTAGCGATTCCGAAGTACACCAAAAGCRTATATAGGATATCGGAAGATAAGGCTCCAAGACTGAAAATCCATGCACGAAAAAAGCCTTTGTTGATGCCTGTATTTATCAGCGTCGTTTTTACTGGGCCGATAGGTGCTGCCAATGAAATTCCAAGAAATACATACGTAAAGAATGAATGCATGGAAAACCCTCCAATAAGATCATGTCTTAGCATCTTATTCAGAAGCCGTATTCTCTACAACTAATATAAAATAGTACACATAAATAATAGGATATCCCAAAAACTAAAACCGACACCACCATAGCGATGATAATTCATATAATTGAAGATCAAGGGCAATCACCATTCTGTATACCAATGTTTAATGATAAACAGGAACTTGTTGCTAAATCTAAAGCAATCTTCTGTCGCCTTGAGTAATCTAATGAAAAATAATCATCAAGCAATATAGAATCTATTGGAAATGAAAATATTTCCATCTAATTATTGAACTGGAAAAAAAGCAATGGTAAAATGAGATTTACTAAAAGAAATGGAGGTTTTCCTTTTGACAGCATCTATGAGACTTAGAATCCAAACTTTGAACCGTTAATTGCATATGGTCCAGGCTCTGCTTAAGTATGGAGTAAATGGGATTAGTCTGTCTCTTTAGGAAAACTTTATTTTTATGTTTATCAAAAAAAGAGAGGTTGAATCTACCCTCTTTTTTTGTTGTCTAAAAATAGTAATATAACTACTCTTTTTCGATTCGAGCAAAAAAGACCTTAACCATTTACTTTTCATTGTAGGAAATATACAGAAAAGGTCGTGAAGAAAATGAATATGGAATATGAAAATTGGAAAAAGAATATTATTATTTTTTTAAGTAGCCAGACGATATCACTTTTTGGTTCCTCRCTGGTTCAATATGCGATTATGTGGCATATAACACTTACTACACAATCAGGAATGATGATGACACTGTTTATTTTATGTGGATTCATCCCTACTTTTATTTTATCGCCTTTTGCCGGCGTATGGGCAGATCGATACAATCGAAAGGTACTCATCATCTTATCGGATGGATTAATTGCTGTTGCAACTCTCGTCATGGCAATTGTCTTCTTAATGGGATATGAGGCAGTTTGGCTACTGTTTGCTATGGCTGCTATTAGAGCGATAGGAACAGGTATTCAAGGTCCAGCAGTAGGGGCTATTTTACCGCAAATTGTTCCAGAGGATAAACTGACGAAGGTAAGTGGAATTAACGGAAGTATACAGGCTATTATTATGTTCGTGTCTCCTATGGTGAGTGCGGCAATGCTGACAATGGCCACATTAGAAAGTATTTTCTTTATAGATGTGGTAACTGCAGCTATAGCAATCGTAACTTTGCTTGTATTCTTAAAAATTCAGGTACATGCAAAGGCATCCGAGGTACAAACAACAAGCTATCTTTCTGATTTTAAAGCAGGTTTAACATATATTAATAACCACGCTTTTTTGAAAACGTTCTTTTTGTATTTCGCGATGTTATTTGTTTTGATGGCGCCTGCAGCATTTTTAACTCCATTACAAGTGACTCGGAGCTTTGGTGATGATGTATGGCGGTTAACTGCAATTGAAATTGCCTTTTCGATTGGAATGATGGCAGGCGGAGGTATTATTGCTTCGTGGGGAGGCTTTTCAAATAAGGTGCATACAATGACACTTGCCAGTATTATAATGGGTATTTGTACGATTGCATTAGGGATTATGCCAATGTTTTGGGCTTATTTACTCTTCATGGCGATATTCGGAGTGTCAATGCCAGTCTTCAATACACCAACGACTGTCCTGATCCAAGAGCGAGTCGAGGGTGATTACTTAGGTAGAATATTTGGTGTATTTGGGATGATTGCTACATCTATGATGCCGATAGGAATGCTTATTTTTGGACCTATGGCAGATGTCGTGAGAGTTGAATGGATTCTATTGGGTACGGGAGTGCTTATGTTAATCCTAGGAGTGTTATTAGGAAGAAACAAAGTATTATTAAAAGCAGGTGAGCCTGTAGTTGTTCCAGAGTCATCTGATTTAACCTTATAATAAATACATTTAGATCTTGATAGCCTGGCAGATCTAGCAATTACAAGAAAATTAGAGACTAGATGCCCCTACAAGTCTAATGGGTGCTTTACTTCAAAAAGGAGTAAAGCATTTTTTTCTTGTTCAACTACACGTGGAGATAAGTTCAATATCACCTCCTCTGTAAGTTTTCCGTAATGTAAATTAATGTTAATATTGAGTATATCTTGGAGGTGTAAACATGTCTTTTAAAATTATTATCCATTTATCTGTAGCTTCAATGGCTTTCATCTTTTCTGCCCTAGCTTCATGGTATGAGGGAAGTAAAATATTAGATGTATCTTGGGAATGGAAACATACAGCTATCTTTTCTGAGATGTTAAATGGTCCTGTGAAGCAAGCAAGCGATATTTTAACAATTGACTATTTTGTATATGCAGCTAAATTTTTACCTACATTTCCTTTAATTATGTTACTCAGTAGTACTTACATTCTAATTCTTTTAGGATATATTCTACTCAAAAGTAACGATAAGTTGTTTTCGTATTTCCTAACATCTATTGGCGTAATATTCTTGGTATTAAGTGGTTTTGTATCAAATTCTCCAACTATTGGTTTGAAATATTTTTGCATAAGTTTTTTATTACTAGGGATGATTTCAATTGTTATTGCGTTAAATAGATTTATTAACAATAAGACAAGAGAAATATATTAAATTGTATTACTTATACAACTTGCTGATGCTTTAGTTAAAGATCAATGGGTAATGAAGAAACCCTTTTCCTTTTCCAACAAACCCAGCAGGCTAGTTATAAAAAGGGTTAGATTTTTGAGTCAAATATCGGGGATAAGAGGGGATTCACCTGGAAGAACTTCCATATGTAATCTTAATTTCAATTGTAACGTTTATTAGTTGGATTGATTATAGAAAGAAGGTTAAGAAAGCTGAAAGCGAAGAAGAAATAAGAAAGGCATTAGTTCCCTTTCTTTTAGTAACGGTTCTATTCGTTATATCTATTTCAGTATTTCTTACCTAATTAAAAGGATGTCCAATAGCGTAAGCCAAAGAAGAATAAATGGTGCTTAAGTTAAAATCAAGTCTCAGGATAGTTACATTTCAAGGGAGGATTTTTAGTGGAAACTGAAGTATATATAAAAGAAACTCCCATGTTAATTATGTTTGGACTGATTTTCCTTATCATTTTCGGATTATGGTTAATAAAAAGAGTAAGATCATACGATTTTAACAATAAAAGCACAATATATTTTTTGTGGAACAACTATGACTTAATTGGCGGTTGTCTAATAGGAATAGCCTTACTAATTATCGTCGTTTTTTTCTAGTGGTGCTGCTACAATTTGCATGCATTCATGCTGCGTAATTGATTTCTGATGCGTTCGATATTTTTCGAACGTTTTTTTCTTTGGGAAATTTATGGGTTTCGTGATTTTGTGCAACCTGGAGTGCCATTGTGTCTACCTGGACGAGTGTTCTGTCTACCTAGATTCCCATTCCTTCAACCTGAAAGTTTTCCTCACCTCAAAAATGAAAATGTTTTCCATCCATTGATTAAGAACGTTCGTTCGGGGTATAATTCATTTAAGAACATTTGTTCGTTTTGGAGGAGGAGAACATCATGTATGAACAATATCCCGATCGGAAAATCGTTTGTCTCGATATGCGAAGTTTTTATGCAAGCTGTGCGGCAGCGGATGAAGGACTTGACGTGATGAAAACCCCGATTGCGATTATTGGGAATCAACAACAGAGGGGAAGCATCGTGTTAGCGGCTTCCCCACCGTTAAAAAAACAATTTGGCGTGAAGACAGGTACGCGCTTATTTGAAATACCGGATCACCCAGATATTCGGCTGATTGAACCTAAAATGGGCTTTTTCGTGCGGGTATCTATGGAAATTACCCGTTTGCTCAGTGAGTATGTGCCAAAAGAATCGATTCATGTCTACAGCGTGGACGAAAGTTTTATCGATTTGGCAGGAACGGAGCGATTATGGGGACCTGTTGAGCAAACTATCCAGCGCATTCAGGACGATTTACTGGAGCAGTTTCAATTGCCATCTGCGATGGGCATGGGTCCGAATATGTTGATGTCGAAGCTGGCGCTTGATTTGGATGCCAAAAAAACAGGATTCGCTAGCTGGACTTATGACGATGTCCCAACGAAGTTATGGCCAGTATCACCACTTCGCGAAATGTGGGGCATTGGACCGCGAATGGAAAAAAACTTGAATGCCATGGGGATTTTTTCAGTCGGAGATCTTGCGAAAACGAAGTTGACGACGCTTGAAGCAAAATTCGGAGTCATGGGAAACCAACTGTACCATCACGCCTGGGGTATTGATTTATCCGACCTCGGTGCACCCCTTATCGAAGGGCAAGTCAGTTACGGAAAAGGGCAAATTCTATTTCGTGATTACCGTAAGAAGGAAGATATTCTTGCCGTTGTTCTTGAAATGACGGAAGACGTGGCAAGACGTGCACGGGAAGCGGGGAAAGTTGGGCGCACCGTTCATCTCGGTGCCGAGTACAGTAAAGATGCCTTTGGTGGAGGGTTTCATCGTTCCCGTTCGATGGAAGAAGCCACAAACGACACAATGAAAATTTACAAGATGTGTGTGAAGCTGCTGGATGAACATTTTGATGACCGACCTGTCCGACGACTGTCCGTGACTTTATCGAATATGGAGCCTGAACATTCGATGC
>NZ_JBFUJC010000187.1:0-6097 GCF_056401595.1 Paenisporosarcina sp. P4_E4_2
CTTCTACTACGTTTGAATTTTATATTCCGGCTGAAAATACTGCTTTCAAATAGTGTAAATTGAGGGAAAGTGTAAACTAATACAATATAAGTTGAGAGCTCTTTCTATTATGATCTTATTTTCGATTGAACGGGAGTTTAAAGAAGTATCAAATGGGTTAATAGCAACACTAAAGGACTGACGATGAATATCGTCAGCCCTTTAGTGTTGCTGGTAAAATATCACATAAATCAGATGCGCTTTTCTAGAAATATGGGATGAATATTAAAGTACTCTTTGTGCCCACATGAAGTGTTTTTGTGTCCATGGTCCCCAGACAGAAAAAGTTTTTACACTGTTTGCCGTGTTTAGATTGCTGATCCATTGTCCATTCCCCATATAAATCCCTACATGAGAAATAGTCTTGCCGTTGCTCGCAAAGAACATTAAATCCCCTTTTTTCATATTCTTAAATGAAATTGACTTTCCGATATGTGATTGCTCACGGCTAGTTCTAGGCAAGTTCACGCCAAATTTAGCATAGACATGTTTAGTCCAGCTACTACAATCTGCTTTGTAAGGTGCTAGGCTATAATCTGCTCCGTACACGTATTTTGTTTGTGTTTTAAGAACCTTTGCATAGTCAACAAGATCAGATGCTTTGTCCGGTGTTCTAACAACAATAGATTGACCAATATTAAGTTGATGAGGATTTTTGATTTGCGGATTTAATGATCGCAAATCCTGATAGCCCATTCTGTATTTATAAGCAATGCCGTTTAATGTATCACCTTTATGCACTGAATATGTTGCACCTGCGACTCCTGAAAATGAAAACGCTAACATAAATGATAGAATCAAAATTCTTGTAAGCTTTCTAATAGAAGTTCATCTCCTCGTGAATAATTAGTTGGTATTTTTTTCTTACACTTGGTACAAATTTTGAAATATGTTTTGGTAAGGTCTACTATGTAAAAATATGTAGGTAGAGCGCTTGCAAACTGTTGGCTCATTATTTAAAGCAACAGCACGAAGGGTCGTTATGTATTTGGCTTAACTTTTTTTGAGTATAGCATGCAAATTATATAGGACATGGTGGTAATTATTACCGAACATTATTTCCCCTACAACTGCCCACACTTCCAATATTTACTGGAGGGAAACTTAATAACTACTAAAGGTGTTAATTGTAATATTGGCTAGAAATCGTATTTACTACACTAAGCGAATATACATACAAAAAAACCAGTATCTCGATGAGCTACTGGTTTTACATCTGTATTATTATTCAAGGAAGTTGTTCTGCTAACAATCAGACAACCACCATCCGAAACACTAGTCTAATCACTTAATAACAAATCGTGTCTCGCTATAGCCTTCTTTCGACTTTCTCACTTCCAATATCGCTGGAATAGCTGTTTTCAATTCCTGAACATGAGAAATGACGCCAATCATACGACCTGATTTTTGCAAGTCGATTAGTGTGTCGATTGATTTGTTCAATGATTCTTCGTCTAGCGATCCAAATCCTTCATCAATGAACATCGTATCGATGGAAACATTGCCTTGGAAACTTTGAATGACATCGGCCATACCTAACGCTAAGCACAATGAGGCGTTAAATTTCTCTCCTCCGGAAAGCGTTTTGACATCGCGTGTTTGTCCCGTATAGGCATCATAAACATCTAGTCCCAAACCACTTTGTCTTCCTCTCGCTTCTTGACGTTCACTTCGAATCAAATGGAACTGTCCATTCGATAAGTTCTTCAATCGTTCATTCGCCGACACAATAATTTGTTCAAGGTATTCAATCTGCAAGTATCGTTCAAATGAAATCTTCATTCCATTTTGGCCTCTGATCATGTCATACAAGTCGGTGATTTGATTGAATTCCCGTTCTTTCGCAATGACTTTTTTACTGGATAACACTATGCTACTGATTAGATTGTTCGCTGCTTTTTTATAATCATTTGATAGATTTACTTCCTGTAACGCCTTTTCATAAACTACTTTCAAAGAAGCAAGTTCATTTTGCAAATCGTTTAAATCGACTTTCGTTTTGTTTGTAAGTTTTATGGACAATTCAGCCACTTGTTCAATCAGTGTATGTCGAGATTGTTTAAACTCCAGAATCTGCTCTTTTAAGGTAGTTCTCTCTGAATCTCTTAACTTCGCTTGTTGATAAGTTTCTTCTGATTCAAAAGCCGAGGACTCGAGGGCCTTCTTAAATGCAACATTTGCCTTATCTAGTTTAGCCTTTGTCTCTTGCAAAGCTTGTTCGGTATGTGCAATCGTCAAAACAGAAGAAGCATGTTGTTCCCTAGCTTCTTGACGAAGTTGTTGCACCGCTTTCCATGCATTTTCAAGTTTGGTTTTGCGTTCACTTGTTTCACGTACTTGTTGTTCTAATTGAGACAAGATACGCACTTCGGCTGGAATCGATTGTAATTTATCTTCATAAATCGCTTTGCTTTTTTCGTAAATAGATTGTGCTTCTTGATGATTTTTTGTTATCTTAACTTTTTTAACATCCAACTCTTGTACAGCTAGTGACAGCTCTTGGTGTTGTTGTTTTATTTTTCGAAGCACGTCTTTATCTTTTCGCATTTGACTGACTTCAACATCAAATTTCAGACGAGATTCATCCAAAGTTTCATAGACCTTATCAGAATGCATTAAATCAACACCGAAACCAGTTACTTCTTGCCCTTTAATCGAGAGTTGCTCCATCATAGCGTTTTGTTTGGCTGAAGCATTTCGATAGGAACTGTCCACTTGATTCAAAGTCGATTTTACTTGTTCCAGTTGTTCTTTCGAAGGAGCAACAGTTTGATCTTGCTCGCTCTTATTTGGATGCTCCACACTGCCACATACTGGACATGCATCTCCGTCATGTAAATGAGCCGCTAAAACTCGAGCTTGATTGGCAAACCACTCATTTTCAAGCGTCGTGTACTCTGTTTTCACCGTATTATAGTGTCTTTCTTTATCAAGAGTTTCAGTTTCTAGTGTTTTCATCGATTGCTGAATGGACAGAAACTCTTTTAACACTCGGCATTGTTCATTTAACTCGCTAAGTTTTTGTAACTTATCATCAAATGGAATCAATCGATTTTCGAGACGATCCATATCAAGCTTTAAAGCTGTAACAGCTTCATTTTTAGAGTTCACTTGTTGCTCGATTCCCTTGACGTTTGCTAATAATTTATCGACTTCATTCTCCATAACTTTTAACTCGGACTCTTTCGAAGTCATGTCTTTTACTATTGGCAAGAAATCATTTAAACGGACGAGTGACTCGCTTAGTTTTTCACGAATCTCCCGCTTGTTTTCTTCTTCAATATAATGAAGGTTCATCTGCTCTAACTTTTCCTTCGCTTTTGCCTCTGAAGTAACCGCTCTATCCCAAAGTTGCTGTTTCTCCAGTACTTCTTTTTGAAGTTCTTTATAGTTTCGTTCGATTCCTTCGATTACGCTTGCTCGTTCTGCCTTTTCAAGCTGCATTTCTTTGCCTTCAAATAAAGGTAACTGTTCCGTTAACGCCTGCAGCTTCTGTTCTTTTGTTTCCCATTCGTCAAATCTTTCATTCAAGCTTTTGGCTTCATGGAATTCACCTGACTTACTTGTATGGTTCTGGTAAGCATCTTCGTATTTAAAGTGATCTTGGCGGATTTTCTCTTCATAGTAAGAAGCTTCTTCTTCCAATCCCGAAATGACTTGGTGAATATTGTAGTGTTCCTGAGCAAGTACCTCAAATATAGTGGATTCGCGTTTCGGAAACGATGCAGCGATATTTTGAATGTAACTGTTAGTCGTGCGTTGCTCAATTTTCAATTCTTCTTCAGCAAGTGCTTTCTTTGTCTTAAGTCGTTCACTAATCATTTTATAAGGCTCGGTTTTAAAGATTTTCCGTAGAATATCTTCTTTGTTTTCTGTCTCAGAAGTTAGTAATTTTCGAAACTCGCCTTGTGGCAGCATCACAATCTGGATAAACTGATTTTTTGTTAGTCCAATAATTTCATCGACTTTATCATTAATTTCTGACACGATTTGCCGTTCAACACATGGAACTTCACGGTCTATTAGTTTTTCATAAAACTCATATTTTTCACCCGTCGCTCCTTTATTGCCTTTTTTCACATGCCCTATTTGGCGTAGGATTCGATACGTTCGCTGATGCATTTCAAATACCAGCTCTACAGATGTATGGACATGGTCCTCTGCAAAGTCACTGCGCATAATACGTGATTCACTTCGATCCGAACCACTTGCCGAACCATATAAGGCAAAGCAAATCCCATCAAAGATGGTTGTCTTGCCCGCTCCGGTGCTGCCGGATACGACAAATAATTGATTGCCTTTAAGTTCGTTGAAATCAATGACTTCTGTATGTTTATAAGGACCAAAAGCGGTCATCTTCAAGGTAATGGGTCTCATATTTTCAGCCCTTCTTTCTTACCTGGTCTAGTGATTTCCTGTTGCTCTAGTAAGAACTCTTGAAGCACATCTTTAAAAATTCCCTCAGTTTCTTCCGATGCAGGTACCCCTTTTACTTCTTCGTAAAAAGCGTTAAATAACGCTAAGTTATCCATTTTACGACGTGAACCTACCGTGCTTTCTTCTTTATATTTGACAGCAGACAACAGTTTACGTTCTACATGCATTGCATTTGGGTAAACCGAGCGAATCTTTTCCATCGGAAATAAAATCGGTGTTTCATCCAACAATTTCACAAACACATAATCGTGATTCATTTCATGCTGCAAAATGTCTTCCATTTTTCCTTCAACGGTGCGAATGTCGCGTTTAGGTTTGAGCAAACGCTTTTCTACACTGACATTTCCAAGCTCGTCCATCTGAACAATATGGAAACCTTTTTGATGATGCTCTTCAGAAATTGAATATTTCAGTGGAGAGCCCGAATAGCGGACCGTCTCATTCAAAACATAATGTGCTTGATGCAAATGTCCAAGTGCCGTGTAGTGGAACTTTTTGAAGTGTGAAGCACTTACATACTCCGCTCCACCAATTGCAAGCGGCCGCTCCGAATCACTCGTGTTTTCCTCTTCTTCCCCGTGAGGTGTCACAAAGGCGTGTCCTACCAGCACATGCCTCTTAGATAAATCCATCGAAGACTCAATATGTGCAACCATTTTCTTCATGGCATCATCATGAGTGCGGATCTCTTCATCTTCTAATACATGCCGAACTTGAGAAGGATCAGCATACGGAACTAGATGGAAATGAACTTCTCCGTGTGCATCCTGTAGCACAATCGGCTCTAATTCTTTCTTCAATTGACCCGTAATATAAAAACCATTCGATTTCATCATACGGCTACCAAAGTTCAAACGCCCCGGGCTATCATGGTTCCCCGAAACGGCAATGACAGGTGTTTTCAGTTTCAATACAATGGTTTCAAGTACTTCGTCCAACAAATTCACCGCGTCCGTCGGCGGTACTGCCCGGTCGTATAAGTCTCCCGCGATAATAACGGCATCCGGTTTTTCTTCGGCAATCGCCTCAGTAAATTGTCGCAACACGTATCGTTGTTCGTCCGTCATTGAAACTCCTTGTACTAACTTACCTAAATGCCAATCGGCTGTGTGGAAAAATTTCATCATGTGCTCCTTTCATCATTCATCTGGATTATAATTCTCAGTAGTTTCTCTACATTTATCTTACCTATATTTTAAGCCAACAAGATTTCCAAAATAAGTATTATTATACATGATTACGATCAGGTTCTTTGAAATCAAAAGAAAAAACACCAGTAAGATATGAATCTTACCAGTGTCTATACTGTTTCCAATTTTTGAAGCTTACGATCGAATATGATATTGCCAAACGGAATGAAGGCAACAATCACAGCGATAACGCTATAGATAAACGGCCATCTCACGATAAAAGTCATATACCCAATTACCAGGCAATAGCTGACAAACAGAAACCCGTGGATTGAACCAACGACTCTCACAGCTTCTGGCATTCCAAAGAAATATTTTAATGGCATCGCCAGGAATAATAAGATTAATAGAGAACTGCCTTCCAATAATCCCATGAAACGAAATCGCTTAAGTGGTTTTTCAGACATTTTAACCCCTCCTGCTTTCTACAC
>NZ_JBFUJC010000188.1:0-6086 GCF_056401595.1 Paenisporosarcina sp. P4_E4_2
ATGTATAACAACTGTCCCTCACGGTAATGCTTTGTAAAAAGTAATTTGCTAAAGGAGACTATTCAATGGCTGAGTTTCCAATCATACATACAAATGTTTGGGATGCACTATGGGCTATCCCTGTAATTATAATATTGCTCCTCATCCTAAAATTCCTTGTTCACGTACCTTCAAAATATATCCCTACGTGTGCAACCTTGATTGGTTTATTCATTTCGATTTTCATCAGTCATCCCGATAACCTTTCTGCTGGAATATTCATGGGTTTTTTCTATAGTGCTGCAGCAATCGGCACATATGCATCAATTAAAACAACATTGAAATCATATCGAACATCATAAAAAAACCCAACACTTGACTAGAAAACTAGTCAGTTGTTGGGTTTTCTTTGTTAAACCACAATGGATCTTCATTATCGACTTCACCATTATAGTTAATCAAAACTTCTTCTCCAGCTTTAATATCTTTGTAAGCGAAGAAATCAAATGTGTGATTATCAAAGTTAATGTCATACACAGCATTCGGTTGATACGAATGATTGAATAGCATGCCATAACCGAGCACTAATGCCGTATGGTTTATACCATATTCAAATGCATAGTCCGCAAGCAACGTCTTTTCCACATGCTCATGCTCTTCATTTGGGTAGGGTAAAACTGGTGCTTCGTGAATCAGTTCACCTTTTTTAATATCACGCGTAGCAAAAACGCCACGATTTAATTCTCCATCACTTAATGTTGATGTTTTTATTTCAATCATTGATTTCACCTTCTCGATTCGATTGTCTGTAAAAGACATGCACATTTGGGGAAATATTATTGATCTTTACCCTTCACGCCAGCTACAAGTATACCACGTCATATCACAATCGGTAGGGTAAACGATAAATCAACGTCGAAGCGACCCCATTATTTTTCAGTCAAGCCGTTAAAGATTGTATCAATATTCCATTGCATCATCTTGATATATGTGTCGCCATCTTCACCGGGCTTGCCGATGGAGTCGGTGAAAACTTTTCCGTAAATCGGTACACCAGTTTCAGCAGACACGGACTCCATACTACGTGGATCGATGCTCGTTTCTACGAAAAGTACTGGATTTTCTTTAGAGCGGATATAATCAACGACTTTACTTACTTGTTCAGGGGAGCCCTGGTTTTCTGAATTAATTTCCCAAATATAAGCCGCTTCAAATCCATATGCCTCTGAAAAATATTTAAAAGCACCTTCACTGGTAATTAAAACTCTTTTTTCTTGAGGAATTTCGTTGTAACGGGCAACTGCTTCTTCATGTAACTTCTTCAATTCAGCAATATAGGCTTCCGCATTTTTTTCGTATTCAGCCGCATGATCTGGGTCGACTTTCACTAATGCATTTTTGGCGTTTTCAGCATATTTAATGCCGTTACGGATGTCCAACCATGCATGAGGATCTTCTTCTGATTCTTTGCCTTTAGTCGTTAGATGTTTAGGTTCCACACCTTCACTTAATCGGAAAACCGGTGCATCTTTTTCGGACTTTCCTGCCGTAAGGAGGAGTTTCTCAAACCAAGAGTTTCCTCCTTCAAGATTTAGACCATTGTAAAAGACAACATCTGCRTCAGTAGTCAATTGCACATCTTTTGGCAATGGATCATACTCATGCGGATTTGAACCAACGGGTGCTAGTGTATGAACTTCGACTCGATCGCCGCCAACGTTTTTAACGATATCGTAAATGATCGAATAGGTAGCTACGACTTGAATTTTCCCATTGTCATCTGTTTCATTTCCATTTTCTTTTGTACAACCTGAAAGTAGTAGCAGCAATAGAATACTCATCGTGCTTAATAAATATATTGTTTTTTTCATGTTTATCCTCCAGAAATAATTAAGATTGAGAATGCAGTTCTCGTTTTCGAGCACTTTTTAGTGATCTCCAGACCAATCCTTGCTTCGGCGAAAATAAAAAGGCGAGAATGAATAATACAGTTGCAGCAAGTACAATTGTTGCACCTGAAGCCAAATTATATGTGTAGCTGAAATATAAGCCGAGTATGGATGATAATATACCAATTCCAGCTGATAGATAAATCATTACCCACAGTCGATCAGTTAACAAATAAGCTGTCGAGGCCGGAGTGATGAGCATTGCCACCACCAGAATAATTCCTACGGTTTGTAAAGAAGCGACTGTCACCAAAGTCAGTAGCGCCATTAAAAAGTAATGAATGGCTTTTGTAGGAAGTCCATATGCTGCTGCCATCGTCGGATCAAATGAACTGACAAGAAGTTCTTTATAAAAGACAAAGATACTGATTAGCACAAAGATTCCAATCACCAATGTTGACAACATTTCTGTCGGTCTAACGGCCAGTACATTCCCGAATAGGATATGGTACAAATCAGTACTGCTTTTCATAAGCGTAATGAGAATAATCCCAGAGGCAAATGCAGCAGTAAACATAATACCAATTGATACGTCATTTTTAATTCGACTGTTTTGGCTGATAAATCCGATGCCGATGGCAGTCAGAATTCCTGTAAAGACAGCACCAATGAAAAAGTTAATTCCTAACATGTAAGACAATGCCACACCTGGAAGGACTGCGTGAGAAATTGCATCTCCCATTAAGGCCATGCCCCGTAAAATAATAAAGCATCCTATAACCCCGCAAATAATTCCGACCATTATCGACGTGAGCAAGGCCTTTTGTAAAAATTCATATTGAATTATAGCATCAATAAAATTCATCATGATGTCACCTCCGTGCCTACTATTGGAGAGAATTGATTGGTGTAGGCTTTGTTCAGTACGGCAGGTTGAAATACTTTCTCGACAATGCCGTGCTCAATCAATTCTTTATTAAGCAAAATCAATTCATTAAAATAATCGCTTGCTTTGCTCAAATCATGGTGAACAACAACGACTGTTTTTCCGCTATCGCGAAGTTCTTTCAAAATGGAAATGATTTTTTCTTCACTCGTTACATCAACACCTACGAATGGTTCGTCCAGAAAATACATTTCAGGTTTTTGTGCCAATGCACGCGCTAGAAAAACTCTTTGTTGCTGTCCGCCTGATAGCTCACCAATTTGGCGATTGCCATAATCGGCCATGCCAACTTTCTTTAAACATTCTAAAGCCCAAGCTTTATGTTCTTTTTTAGGACGATTGAAAATTCCTAAGTTTGGATAGGTGCCAATTAGGACTGTGTCCATAACGGTAATCGGGAAATCCCAGTCAATATTGCTGCGTTGAGGAACATAAGCAACTTTCGTCTTCATTTCCTTTATCGATTTTCCGAGTATTTCAACTTTACCTGTATCTTTTTTAATGAGATTCAATAAAGCTTTCAGCAGGGTGGATTTCCCTGCTCCATTGGGTCCTATGATGCCAACCAAATTTCCTTCTTCGACTGTAAAACTGACATTTCTTAACGCTTCGTTTCCGTTGTATGATACAAATAAATCGCTTACGGCAATAGCTGTTGTCATTTCTAATCCCTCCTGATAATTAAATATCTATATACGTCATATTTTTATATGAAAATAATTATTTCCTAATCGAAAAAAAGTTTCCTTAGAACAACTATATGCGACAACGTTCAATAAAGCAACTACAGAATAGTGTGAATATATTTTAGAAAGCTTGATAGTGCAGCGAAATTCATATCATAAAGAAAAACTTATTAACTAAATTTCACGATAAATCGCAAGGCGCGTTTCATGTACAATCATTTAGGAAAAACAGTATAATTAGAGGAAATAATTTCTTAAAAAATGGCACGATGCATTAGTTGTCAGGAATGATCTTTCGAGGAGGATTAAGTATGGGCGAGTATATAATGGCGATTGACCAGGGAACAACGAGTTCCAGAGCAATCCTATTTAATCAAAAAGGTGAAATTGTACATACGGCACAAAAAGAATTTCAGCAGTATTTTCCTAAGCCGGGCTGGGTCGAACATAACGCAAATGAAATCTGGGGTTCAGTCCTATCGGTAATTGCCGCAGTATTGACTGAGAGTGGTATTCAACAGACAGAGATTGATGGTATTGGTATTACGAATCAACGCGAAACGACCGTTGTGTGGAACAAAAAGACCGGTCGCCCGATTTATAATGCCATTGTTTGGCAATCCCGGCAAACACAAAAAATTGTGGACGAACTGAAAGAGGAAGATTTGGAAAAGTGGTTTCAGCAAAAAACTGGCCTACGTTTAGATCCCTATTTTTCAGGGACAAAAGTTAAATGGATCTTGGAAAATGTTGATGGTGCTAAAGATTTAGCAGATCAAGGGGATTTGTTATTTGGAACGATTGATACGTGGTTGATTTGGAAGTTGTCAGGTGAGAAAGTACATACGACCGATTACTCAAATGCGTCACGGACATTATTATTTAATATCCATGACTTAAAATGGGATGAAGAAATTTGCGAGAAATTAAATATTCCATTAACTATGCTTCCAAAAGTTGCATCCTCTTCTGAAGTGTATACAAAAACTGATCCAGCTGTTTTCTATGGAGCTGCGGTGCCAATAGCCGGGGTTGCTGGAGATCAACAGGCGGCACTTTTTGGTCAATGCTGCTTTGACAAAGGGATGGCGAAAAACACTTACGGTACGGGCTGTTTTATGTTATTAAATACTGGTGAAACCGCCGTTACATCGGATAATGGTTTGTTGACAACAATCGCATGGGGAGTCGAAGGTCAAGTTACTTATGCATTGGAAGGAAGTGTGTTTGTTGCAGGATCTGCCATTCAATGGTTGCGTGATGGGCTTCGAATGGTGAAAAATGCTGCTGACAGTGAATCGTATGCTAAAAAAGTGGATTCAACAGACGGGGTATACGTCGTGCCGGCTTTTGTTGGACTCGGTACACCCTACTGGGATTCAGATGCCCGAGGTGCAATTTTCGGATTAACTCGAGGTACTTCAAAAGAACATTTCATTCGCGCTACAATCGAATCGCTTGCCTACCAAACAAAAGATGTTCTTGATGCTATGGAACAGGATGCGGGCATGAAAGTAGAAACGTTACGTGTAGACGGTGGCGCAGTTAATAATGAATTTTTGATGCAGTTCCAAAGTGATTTGCTTCAGCTTGATGTTGAATTAGCAAAATTAAACGAATCAACAGCTCTAGGTGCTGCTTACTTGGCAGGATTAGCTACTGGTTTTTGGTCGGATCTAAAAGAAATCGAAAAAATGCGCAGCAGCAAAAAAACATATACACCTCAAATGGAAGAAACGAAGCGGCAGGAACTTTACAGAGGTTGGCAAAAAGCAGTGGAAGCAACTCGACTGTTTAAATAAGGGGGGATCGTCATGTTTTCAGCAATTGGACGTCCAAAACAAATCAAGACTTTAAATACGTTTCAATTCGATTTACTGGTCATCGGTGGAGGAATTACGGGTGCCGGAATTGCACTTGACGCCGTCACTCGAGGTCTGTCAGTAGCTTTAGTTGAAATGCAGGATTTCGCTGCAGGTACGTCCAGTCGATCCACCAAACTTGTTCACGGAGGACTTCGTTATCTGAAGCAATTCGAAGTTCAGATGGTGGCGGAAGTGGGGAAAGAGCGTGAAATCGTATATGAAAATGCAGTTCATGTAACAGAACCAGAGTGGATGCTATTACCGTTTCATAAAGGCGGAACATTTGGACCGCTTTCGACTTCAGCTGGACTTCGCGTTTATGATTTCTTGGCGGGAGTCAAACGGGACGAACGCCGTAAAATGTTAACATCAGAAGAAACGGTGAAGAAAGAACCACTGTTGAAAACAAAAGGACTTCGTGGTGCGGGATACTACGTGGAGTATCGTACTGATGATGCGCGTTTGACAATTGAAGTTATAAAAAAAGCGGCTGAAAAAGGAGCCGTTTGCGTAAACTATGTGAAAGCCGAGTCCTTCATTTATGAACAAGGTCGAATTGTCGGCGTAGAAGTAGTAGATCAACTATCTGGAGAACTAGCGACGATTCATGCTACTCAGGTGGTCAATGCAACTGGTCCTTGGGTAGATCAAGTCCGTGCCAAAGATTCAATTGAAAATGGCAAACAGCTTCGAATGACAAAGGGTATACATGTTGTAGTGG
>NZ_JBFUJC010000189.1:0-6073 GCF_056401595.1 Paenisporosarcina sp. P4_E4_2
CTTGCCAGCTGGCTCCGTGAATTTGTGGAATACAACGCAGCGAATAGGCATCCTGAACACGTTTTTCACCTTGAGTTGTAACTAGTTGACTGCCTTGCAACCACTCTAGCATTCTACGTGCCACATCTACTTGCTCGACATATCCACGTGCCTGATGGACGGCTGGATGAAACGCATCTGTGATACCGTGAAGCGCTTCCATCGTCATCGCAGCAATCCATTCACTTTGGTAAGCGAGAGTCTCCGCTTCCAACCAGTTCACCACGCCCTGAGCTGTCATGGCTTGCGTACCATTAATCAGCGCCAAGCCTTCTTTTGCTTCCAGCACTAATGGTTCAATACCTTTATTCCCCCATACTTCATGAGCTGGAATTTGCTGTCCCTCATGCCAGACAAACCCTTCCCCCACCAATACAAGTGCCAAATGAGACAAAGGTGCTAAATCACCGGATGCCCCTAGAGATCCTTGTGAAGGAATGACTGGATGAATGGAATGATTGACCATGTAAGCCAATCGTTCTAATACATCTACTCGAATACCCGAGAAACCTTTCAATAATGCATTCAATCGTAAGACGACCATTGCACGGGACACTCGTTCTTCAAATGGTTCACCAATTCCACATGCATGTGAACGGATTAAATGGAGTTGTAGTGCGTGTACATCTTCCTCATCAATGCTGACATCACTGAACTTACCAAAACCCGTATTAATGCCATAAACTGTTTTGCCTTCTCTTACGATTCTCTCAACCGCTTCACGGCTTTTTTGAACACGTGTTAATGCATTTGAATCAAGATTTATTGTTTCATTCTGAAATAATATGGATCGCATTTCTTCTAAATTTAATTTCTCACCAGTTAATAAGATCATTATAATCACCCCTATACTTCGAGTATATGTGTGTATATAATGAACTGCAATTACTATTTTCCAAATTATAACAAGATGCAGTGGTAGTGTACTATCTTAATAAAGTGTTAAAATGGGGAATATTCACATTTTTTAGAGGGGGAATTCAATTGGAATGGCAATCGATGTTTCATTATCACAAATGGGCTACGCAAAAACTATTGAATCATATAGAATCACTAGATGCATCTATCTTTCACCAAGAAGCAAAAAATTCATTTCCATCTATCAGTGAAACTTACTCACATGTCATCAGTGTTGATTATCTATGGTACAAACGTTTAACCGGTATTGCAAAGCCGGAATGGAAACAGTTTGATGTGAGTTCTGTTCAATCAACGAAAGAAGCATTTGCAGATTTACACGAAAAAATGGAACAATTTTTCTCGACTCTAACTGAAGAACAGTGGAAAGAAACATTGAATTTCACCAATATAAAAGGTGCTCCGTTTTCCAACAAACGAGACGAAATGTTCTTTACGTTCATCAACCACTCTTCCTATCATCGTGGCCAAGTGACTTCATTCCTGCGTCAGTTTGATTTGGAGGGCGTTCCAGTCGATTACATTTATTTTGCAAAAGAAATTCAAAGCTAATTATGGAGGTTTTCCTGTTGTCTTTTCCTGTACTAGAATCCGATAGACTTAACTTAATTGACTTAAATCAATCCCATGCTGTCCACTTGTTCAATCAATTCTCACGTGAAGATGTCACACGTTACTATGGGATGGACCCCCTCACAACAATGGAACAAGCAGAGAAAATGATTACCAATATGAATAAAGGCTTCACGGAAAAACGTTCAGCACGATGGGGCATCCAACTAAAAGAAACTGGAGAGTTTGCTGGAACAATCGGGTTAAAWAATCTGCAGCTTTGGAGCAAAAAATGTGAAGTTGGCTATGACCTGCATCCAGATTTTTGGGGCAAGGGCTATGTGAAAGAAGCACTGGAGAAGGTTTTGTCACATTGCTTTGATACACTTGAACTTTCCCGAGTTGGCGCCGTTACATTTCCCGACAATGAAGCTTCGTGGAAGCTATTGTTGAAAATGGGGTTTGAAAAAGAAGGATTGCTAAGAAATTATTTATATCAAGGTGGTAAAACTCACGATGCTTTCGTCTTTTCCATAACACTTGAAGACTGGAATCGACTTTATTAATAATTAGAAATGAGGATGCCCCAACAATGGGTGGGCATCCTCTTTTTTTACTTATTTGGTTTTTTCAATTCTACCTTAATATCGCCTTCAATGTAATTTGGATATGCCCATATTTCGAGCTCTAGTGGATTCTTATAGTCGGTAGTATCAAAATCTAGTGTCCAATGACTTTCCAATTTTCCTGAATCATAAAACATTGAGGTAGATGGTGAACGTATTAATTTCCCATTGGCATCTTGTATTATGCTGGTTAAACTAAAATTGTTATTTACATCTTTCGCCTGTGTTAAGAAGAAATCAGCGTGAGTTTTACTAGACTCACCTAAGTGTAATCTTCCATCACGTGGACTGTTCAATAAAATATTTTTTTCAGTATCTACAACAAGAATTGCTTCATCTTTATTAAGTGCCTGTAATTTGTTAATACGTACGAATAGTTCTTTTGGTTTTTCAAAGTAATTGCTTTGTAAGTATATAATTTGTTCTAACTCTCCAACTTCACTTCCAGAAATTCCACTTCTAGAGCCCCAAATCTCTCCATTTTCATCTTCTAAATGTAAATCCGGAAATTGAAGGATTTTTTTCGAGTTATTTGGATTTATTGAAATTCGAACATCTACACGGAGAGGATTGATCGTTACCTCTTCAATAGTAAACTTTTGATTTTCAATTTCTACTTCTTTCTTTAATACAAAATTAATGCTCGGTTTAACATTTTTGGGAACAGTAAATGGAATAATAAATTCTATTTCCTTTCCTTCATTCTCAATTGTCATCAAGAGTGAAAATGATAAATCATTAAACTTCGTTGGCTCTTGAAAATGAAAATCGATTTTATTACTAAACTCTTTAACAGCTTGATTATTAGCTGAGATACTAAAAGAACTACTAGGCGAAATAATTTCGTCGTTCCTTAATTCTACATTTCTAACCCGAACATTCTGTATGGTTTTTTCAGAATTGATGGTATAAAAAACATTCATCCCCGATTCATCCAAAATGACACCGTCAATTGTAAGTGTTAAATCTTCCTTGGTTTGAGAAGCATTAATTTCTTGGTAATAGTCATTTTTAATAGCAGACGTTAAGCCCTTATCATAGTGAATCATTGCAACAATTTTTTCCAGTCCAGGTATAGATGAAACCGCATTTGCAAAAGCTGGCGACACCCTTATGGATGTGGCCAATGTAACCATGAGAAGTGCAGCTGCTGCAAGCATTCCATAATTTCGTATTTTTCTCTTTTTCTTTTTCACTTTTTCAAGCTTTGCACGTTCATAGCCTTGCCCTATTGCTCCGTCCAGCTGTTCGGTAGGAATACTGATGTGTTCAAGCTGACGTCGAAGTTCTGCCAATTTCTCTTCCTCGTTTTCAAACATGATCCACTTCCCCTTTCTCCGTAAGATGTTGGCGCAACGTTTTCATGATTTTGTGAAGACGGGATTTGACGGTTCCCTCAGGTATATTTTCTATCACCGCAATGTCCTTAATCTTTGTATCTTGAAAATACTTCATATACACCAATTGCTGCTCCTGCTCAGATAACTTACTTAAGGCTTCCTGCAATTCAAATTGAACCAAATCATTATTAACGGATATTTCATTAATTAGTTCAGAATTTGAGAAACGCTTTTTCTTTTTCAATTGATCCTGGCAATAATTCATCATGATACGAGTCAGCCATGTATTAATGTAGGAAGGTTCTTTTACTGTATGAATTTTTTTATATGCTCTGTAGGTGACTTCCTGCATGGCTTCCAGAGCATCATGTTCATTTCTCAAAAAAGCGAATGCTGTCCGGTACAATGCTTCTTTATTGAATTGCATTACGAGCAGGAATGATTCATCATCTCCAGCAATTGCCCGTTTGACGATTTCAATTTCCCCCAAATCGACCCCTCATTTCAACCTCTGTTATGTATTAGACATCGTACTGTCGAAAAAGTTCATTAACAAAAAAAAAACCTGCCACTTTATGGTAGTGGTCAGGCAGATGGTACACAAGATGTATTTTAGGAAGCTAAGAGTAATGACTTATCGATTTTTTCTCTCTTTGTTTCTTTGCACATTTCTAAACCATATTATAAGCTTTCCTATCCGATGTTTTGATACGTAATCAGAATATGCTTTCACATGTTCTCCCCCATAGCCAATTTACGGTTGCATGTCCATTTTTACTCCAACAACTCAGCCAAGCTCACTGCTTGCTTGTTGAATTAGTTAAAACTTGTGTAGATGGCTTAAATAACAAATTTCTTTTCTTGATACTGCTGACATGAGTGAAACCTAATTGTTGAAGATGTTTCATAGTCACTTCATCTTTCTTTGTGGTATGAAGAAAAATGTCCTGAACTCCATTATCTTGCCGCAAAAATGAACATACACTCGACAACTTATGAATTTGCCACTCTGCAATATACGCACTGTTTTTTGGCAACTCCTGCAAGTAATCAACTTCATCTACACGTATAACATTTGGATGAACCCAAAACATCGAAACATTGGTATCACCATAGGGGGTGAACCCATTATAAAACCATTTATTCGTTTGCTTCAGGTCGTGATGTCGTTTTCGTGCTTCGGGATAGATAAGTATTTGATAATCCAGCGAATCTTCAGTACCTTGCTTTTGTTGATAAATCTCGACCGATTTCTTCGAATAAATTTTACCGACTTGGCTGCTAAACGCTTTTACCCAATCCCTGAAGCTAGCATTCCGAAAAAAATGCAGATTTTTTCCAAGAAACTCATTTTTAAATAACAATACTTTATAGTTCTTCTTTAAAATTTCTTTTACATACCCCTTACCTTTGATCAGTTGGAAGACCATTTGAGTTTGCCATTCATTAGAAGAAAACAAGAAATTGTTCGTGTAGTCTACTCCCGTATTCCAGTCGAACTTATAGGGCTCGTAGCCACTACTCAAGTCATAAATTCTCAAATCATTATTATTTTGGCTTCTAGTGATCAATTCTTTATCGAGGATTGTTCCAGGTCCATAAAGGCTGTAGTCAGGATCGTGCCCGTTCAAATAACCGACATGTCGACCTCTGCACTTAAATACGTAAGAGAACGCAATCATTTGATCATCCAAATATAAGCCTTCCACTTTAGCTTTCATCGGTCCATCTTCACAGTTTAATAAAGCACTGTAAAACATCTGATGTTCTTCATCCGTGAAATTGGTCTCGTCCATCTTTCTCCATCGCTTATCATGTAGCGTAAAAACTTGTTCGATTTCATCTGGATTGCTAGTCATTACTTTTGGATGTCCTAAATAACGAAGTCTCTTTTCCCTGCGATTGAGACCGTGAATTTTGCTTCTTTTTTTCAAGTAATCTTCGAGATTGAGCGTGTCCGTTTTCACGAAAGGCGTAACAATTGAAAATATGGTGGGTTCACACTTTCTTTTAGCAAGATACAAACTCAACATATTGGTTGTAGGGCTGCTTGATAATAACCCATGTAAATTAAAGATACATTTCGGCATCGACTCCATTAATTCATCGAAAACATATTGAATCACTTGTTCTCTTTCATCATCGTATACGACGATATCCATGTAATGCGCTTCACCACGCCCGAGGAACTCAATGACGGTCGACTTCATCATGTGAGTGATTTGCAAAGGGAAAAAGGCAATCACGTTATCTGCTTTTTCTACGACGATAATTTCGACTCCCCGATTGCGCCCAAGGTATTTCCACCAATTCTCTATCCATTGAAATTCAATGAATGGGTTATCGTTCTGATTAACATCCAAAATGTGATCCCACATTTTCTGATAAGGTTTCAATTGCTCCAATGACCGGATATGGTAAACCTTCATTAATTTCTCCCTTCTATTATCAGTTGATATTGAATGGTTTCGAAGACATGAATGAGAAACTTCTGATTGCTTAAGAATTAATCTGATAGGCTTGGACTATTTGTAGTCGCTCAAGTCGCACTTTTTATAAGAGGCGATATGAGATTATATTCAGCCAAGGACCTTATAC
>NZ_JBFUJC010000190.1:0-6052 GCF_056401595.1 Paenisporosarcina sp. P4_E4_2
ATATAAAATAATCTGATTAAAATTAATAATTCAGTTAATTTACACTATACAATTATCTGGTAATTTAGTAGAATTTAACTATAGGAGACGCAAAGGAGAATTTATTCTGAGAAACTGTGATTCTAATTTAATCGACAATCAAGCCTTATTGCTTGAGCCTGTATTTACAGGGAAGTATAAATCAAAAATCGTGACAACTCACGGGACATATTATTCTAAAATGACTGTTCATGAATTACTGAATAATGCATGCATTCGATATGCTTCTACAATGGAAGGCCGGATGCAGGCGWCGAGGATTTTTATGAAATATCCCAATAAAACGCCAATCCTCATCGAACCGACGGAAATCGGCGCATTTCCGACGATGTCCTATCAACGTCAAGATTGTGTCTGGCTGTTCAACCACCCCTTCGTCGTAGAAGAGTTTGAAAAGGGGAAATGTCTGGTGACGTTTCCAAATGGGATGTCCATTACCGTCCATGTTTCCAAACACATCCTTTTGAAACAACAGCAAAGACTCCACTTCACCTTAGATACTTATCGCTTTATCCACCGACAAAAGAAACCTTACATACGAAGAGATTCACCACCCACCGATGAATAATCACATAATTTACTCATAAATACATCCAACATGCATAGCGTGGTTTACCGATTGCCAATTTGCTGAAAAATAAAAGTTGTCTCCTATTCCTTTTATGATGAAGCAAACTTGTGCTACAACCATTTGCATGACGAATTAAAGATTGAGGCTCTACTCAAAACTCTTGCATCCACATTGTTGGATGACAGGTTTATAATAGAACCTCGTTGAAGGTTGAAAGCAGGTTTATGTTGTCATCAGTTGTTTTAGTTTAGCCAAAGTACGCTCTCTTCTTTTTTTGACTCCAGCTTTCGTAATCCCTAAATGCTTGGCCACTTCGTCCTGTGAACTCCCGATCATGTATAACAAATGAATAAGCTGTTGTTCATGGGGCTGCAACCGAGACAAGGCTTCACTCAATTGCTCCCAATTTTCCGATACCAAAACGGGTTGGTTCAATAAAAGCTCCAGCGTATGATCTTCTGCTGGCATAAGCAATTCTTCGGTCGTCGCTTTTTTCAATTCATCCAGTAAACTTCCATAAATACTTCGATAGGCAAAAGGTGCAAAGTCTCCTTTAGTCTTGTCATAGCGTTTCCACGCCTGCCAAAGCCCAATACGCCCGGCTTGTATGAACGCATCATGATTTTTATAAATACGGAGCTTGCGTAAACATGCATGAATCATTGGTTCAAACTGATTTAACACTTTATTAAAATTGTCCATTTTTGAGCTGCCTTGCCAATGTGCACATTAGGGTTATTCCTAGGTAGCCACATTGTAGGGCATCCATAAAATCCGTTCCAATCAGTGTTTTGAACGTTTGTCTCATACAAATTTACTCTTTACACTAGAGTGAAAATCTTAATTGATGTAACAGAAGTGCAGGAAGAAACACATTGGTCGAAAATCACGAGTTATTTTTTTGATCCAGTAAATTGAAAGATTTCGGCTTTACGTGACAAAATACGAAAAGAGAAGATGTTACACCTCTCGAAGAATTAAACTCAGTCAATAGTATTGTTAAACGAAGTAAGATGAGGAGTTTTTAATTAACGAGACAACAATAAAATTCTGTATTATCCATGCTTCTACCTCAATTGTATCTAAACAAACACATATGTTACCCTTATTAGTAGAATGAGTAAGAAAAGGGTGACCTATTATGGTAGGAAGAAATGATGCCTGTCCTTGTGGAAGCGGGCTAAAATATAAGAAATGTTGTGGCAAGACGAATGTCATCAATCTATCAGATGTGGTAGATGGTGAACTCGAACGCATAATGGAAGGTTTTGCGAACGAGGGGCTCGGTCCGCGTACTTATGGTGAGCTGGACGTGCGTGTACGGAAATGGATGTCAGAGCTTCGTTCGATTTTTGAACCGGAATTAATCGAAGCCATCGCTATGGATAGTTACYATTATCTGGAGCAATCGGAATTATGGACGAGCTTTGTAGAGAAGCAAATCACGAAGCAGCGCAGACAACAAGTAATTGATGTGTTGACGGATTGGAAACATCCTTTCTTGCTCCTCGGCGAAGTGACGGGTGTACAAGGAGACCGATTGGTTGTGCGTGACTCGTTAAGTAAAGAGGACTATACATTGCCAGGTGGAGGATTGAACTCCGTCATTGGTGAGTGGTTATTTGGCATTGTCTTGCTTGATCCACGAGAAGGTGAGCGAGGTCTAGTCGGAACGAGTGGTATTGTGTTCATACCGAAAAGCCGATCTTCTTTAGTTGAACAACTGGTAGGAAAAATGAAAGCGAAAGACGTAGACTATCTAGATTTATACGCGTCATTCGGTCACGTCGAATCTCTGTTTTCCTTCACGCCTTTCCAAAGTAGAATCATGCATATGGCTGCACAATATATGGATCAGCACAGTCACGACAAAGAAATGGTCGAAAAACTGCTGAGTGCCTTTTTGTTGGAACATGGCGTCAAAGCAAAGAAACCGGAAGCTGTGGCTGCTGGTGCTATTCAAGTGGCATATGACTTCGGGCTGGTGGGTCCTGTTTATTCAACGATGAAAGAACTCGCTACTTATTTTGATGTTTCATCCGCAACGGTCGCAAAATACAGAGACCAAATAGGCGATTTCCTTTTGGAGGCAGCTTCGACAAACAATAAGGATTGAACATCTCTCTAGTACATTCTACTTGACGAACCGTGAGGAGAAGTACTTTAAATTGTTCATGTAGGTTATTTAGTCATATCTCCTAATCCAAAGAACATAACTATAAATTGATAAAACGATTCTATTTAACCACATAAATATTTCTTAATTTATTCTATGATATTTACAATGTATACGGGATTAGGGGATGATGCGCGTGGTAATGTTTTGGCGCAGGTGTTGTTTGTTTTATCAGAAAGCGTTGTTAAATGGGGCTGTCTGTCCTAACCTTAGGAACGAGATTATCAATAAGATTGAAATGCACAGTAATAAGTTAAATAAAGCGAGAAAGCTATTGGATTGATGGCTAGTAGTAGGGTTAAACAGTGAGTTCCAGAACGTATATCGAGGAAACTGAAGAACTGTTTGCATTCACCAAATTTAGCTCGATGAATCGATAATTGAAACCACTATTTCGAAACGATTTATATTTAATGAATAAACGATAAGAAGGTGTCCTTTTTCTCAGTGACTAAAGTCAAGGAGGAGAAGGACATCTTTTTCTTAAATGGGGTATTTGTTCAAATAGCCATTGCAAGCCACTTTATTTAGCTCTCTAATCTCAAGTTATTATTCTGAATCTTCTAACTTTAAGTTGCCGTTTACCTAGATTTAAAGTAAAATTTTACATGTATTGCAAACGCTTGCATATATTAATCAATGCATAAATTCAGCTAGAATCTCCTTCTTTCAAATGTGATATGTAAGTGCTTTCGATTTATTTGTGCAAACGGTTTCACAACGAGTGGTGGGTTCAAATCTAACCAAGAAAGGGAGGCGGACTGGCATTAATCTATCAATCTATTACACCGAAAGAATAAGGAGGAAATGCTGAGTGAGAATAGCAATAGATGTTAAACGCAAACTAAATATGTTTATCGTTTCAGTACTGGTTTTGAGCTTATGGCTACCATTTATACCCGCTCAACAGGCACATGCCACGAGTTCAACAGAAACAGCTGTAAATGAATTAACGGACTCTTCGAATCGTCATGTACGATTCACTTATATTCGCGAAGATCAAATCTATGGTACCTGGAATATTTGGGCATGGAATACTGGCATTAAAAATGATCAAATCAATTTTGAATCGTATGAAGGAGGAGTGGCATCAGTTAATATTGCGGTTGCTCCTGAAACGAAGCAATTTGGATTTGTTCTTCGTAGTACTGATAACTGGGATACTGCTCAAAAAGAGTTTGGGGATCGTTTTATTCAAGTGAATAAGAACGACTCACTGACAAAGGCTTATATTACTAGCGGTGTCGAGCAAATTCGCATCGTTCCGGATGGTTCGGCTCCAGTCATTGATAAAGGGGACGCAACTTTCTATTACCGGGACAAAGCCCTTTTCGCTAGTGACGACATGGACACGATTGAAAAAGTAGAGTTGAAGTTTAATGGACAAACGAATGAAATGACATATGAACCTGAAAATGAGAGATTTGTATTCTCATACGACAACATTCCAAATGGTAAAACCTCATACTCATTCCTTGTAACAAAAGGTGGTATTACAACAGAAGTAACTGATCCTTACAATACAACAGACGGAGTTTCAACAATTGACTTCAAGAAAGCTGACTTGACGGTTTCAGGATCAGTGGAGCCTGCAGCGATTGATTATAATCAAAATGCTGTCTTAACTGTTGATATTCAAGGTCTGACAGACGATGTGGAAATTAGCAAACTCACTGCAGATGCTTCTTCGTTAGGTGGATCAGCTAAGCTTGAGATTGATCCATCTTTAAAAGAGATTGCGATTGCAGTAGACGACGACACAACTGTTGGCATCAAAACGATTCCTTTAACAGTCGTTGATTCTTATGGAAACACGTATGAAGGAACAGCGGAAGTTGAAGTGAAAACGAGACAATCGACAGGAACGACTGATTTTGATTGGGACGAGTCCGTCATTTACTTTATGTTAACAGATCGATTCTTTGATGGTGATGAATCGAACAATGACCCTTACGATTTGAACTATGATACATCTAAACGTGGAACGTACCAAGGTGGAGACTTAAAAGGGATTACGGCTAAATTGGATTATCTTGATGATCTCGGTGTGAATACGATTTGGATTAGTCCAATTGTAGAAAACATCAAATATGATGTTCGTTCTGTCGAAACAAACGGGCCATCTGTTGATCCATATTACGGCTATCATGGCTACTGGGCAAGTGACTTTGGGAAATTGAATCCGCACTTTGGAACGATGGAAGATTTCCACGAACTGATTGATGCAGCGCATGCCCGTGATATGAAAATCATGGTGGATGTCGTAGTGAATCATACCGGCTATGGCTTGAAAGAAATCGATGGAGCTATGGCAAACAAGCCTGCAGGTTTCCCGACAGACGAAGAGCGTGCGAATTTCAGCGATATCGTCCGTCAAGGAGCTGACGTTGGAACGGATGAGGTTGTTGGTGAATTGGCTGGACTTCCTGACATTAAGACGGAAGACCCTGCAGTTCGTCAACAAATCATTGATTGGCAAACGAGCTGGATTGAGCAAGCAACGACAGCAAATGGAAATACAATTGACTACTTCCGTGTAGATACCGTTAAGCATGTGGAAGATGCTACGTGGATGAAATTCAAAAATGCATTAACGGACAAAATGCCTGAGTTTAAGATGATTGGTGAAGCTTGGGGTGCTAACGTTAATAATAACCTCGGTTACCTGAACACAGGCACGATGGATTCATTACTTGATTTTGAGTTTAAAAATACAGCGAGAAACTTTGTAAATGGTCAATTGAAAGCAGCAAATGAAGCGCTTGTTGATCGCAATGGAAAAATCGACAATGCCGCAACATTAGGCCAGTTTTTAAGTAGCCACGATGAAGACGGATTCCTTCATTCACTAGGTGGCGATGAAGGCAAGTTGAAAGTTGCGGCATCTTTGCAGGCAACAGCAAAAGGGCAGCCAGTCATTTATTACGGAGAAGAACTTGGGCAAAGTGGAGCCAACAACTACCCGCAATATGATAACCGCTATAACTTTGCGTGGGATCAAGTCGATAACAATGATGTGTTGGAACACTACACAAAAATTCTTAACTTCAGAAGTGAGCATTCAAAAGTGTTTGCGAAAGGCGAAAGAACATTTGTAGGAGGATCTGACAAAGATAAATTCCTATTATTCTCTCGTGACTATCAAGATCAATCGGTTTACGTCGGATTGAACGTCGCTGAAGAAGCGATAGATGTGACGTTAACAGTTGATTCGGCGGATGCAGTAGTGACTGATTATTATTCTGGAGAGGTCTATGAAGCAAACG
>NZ_JBFUJC010000191.1:0-6004 GCF_056401595.1 Paenisporosarcina sp. P4_E4_2
GTAGATAGGGGGAATGGGGAAGGGGACAAACCAGTACATAGTGATGAAACACCAGTGAGTAAAAATATTGGAAGTGTCATTTCTGTTCTCGATGCAGAATTTACAGTCCCAAGTGAAGATTTTAGTTAATAAAACTACCCTATATTAGAAATATTCATGTTAATTCAAGCAAACGTGAAGGTTATGATTTTCAAGCTTGTTTCTTACCCAGGGAACAAACACTATGAATTTTAAAAGCTACAATTACTGAGGATAATTCAGGATTGAGGCTTTTTTACCTGTCCATATGCTCCCAAAATTGCAGCTAACACAAGGACGGTTTTCATAAGAAATCCCAAAAGATAACAAAAAAAATCGATATAACATTCTAAAAATTTGTGATAGAATAAAATATCAGTCTATTTAAAGTTAAAATAAGTACACATTATTTTAACGAGGAGAAGTGATTGTGCGTTTTTTATGCGTGTTTTAAGAAAATTTTGGGGGGTAGTAGAATGAAAAATTTATTTGTTAAATGGAATGAAGTGAGCCTAGTAAAAAGGATTATGATCGGTATTATTGTCGGTCTTATCTTAGCTTTAACGGTTCCTGAAGCCGCAAGTTGGATCTCCATTTTCGGTTCTTTATTTGTCGGTGCATTAAAGGCAGTTGCACCAATATTAGTATTATTCTTAGTGATGCATGCGATTGCCGTACATAAAAGTGGTAAGAAAACGAATATGAAATCGATTCTTGGTCTTTATGCTATTGGTACATTCCTAGCTGGGGCTGTCGCTGTAGTTGCAAGTTTTATGTTCCCAGTTACATTAACACTAACAGCAGGAGCAGAAGACATATCTCCACCAGAAGGTATTGTTGAAGTTATTCAAACATTACTATTTAACTTAGTTGCTAATCCAATTGATGCATTAGTAAATGCTAACTATCTAGGTATTTTAATGTGGGCAATCGTTCTTGGGATTGCATTAAAAAATGCGAATCAAAATACGAAAGACATGTTAGGTAATTTTTCGGATGCAATCACTAAAGTTGTACAATGGGTGATTAATTTAGCACCGCTTGGTATTATGGGGCTTGTTTTTAGTGCAATTGTAACAAGTGGTCTTTCTGCTTTACTTGATTACGGTAAATTAATTTTAATTCTAGTTGGATGTATGTTGTTTATCGCACTTGTAGTGAATCCGCTAATCGTATTCATCTATACGCGCAAAAATCCTTATCCACTTGTTTTAATGGTTTTAAGAGAAAGTGGTATTACGGCATTCTTTACACGTAGTTCAGCTGCAAATATTCCGGTAAATATGAAATTATGTGAAAAACTAGGCTTAGATGAGGATACTTATGCAGTGTCAATCCCTCTAGGTGCTACAATTAATATGGCTGGTGCAGCCGTTACAATTGCTGTACTAACTCTTGCAACAGTAAATACGCTTGGTATTGAAGTTGATTTTGTGACTGCATTAATGCTTTCTGTTATAGCAGCTGTCTCTGCAGCAGGTGCATCAGGTGTTGCTGGCGGATCACTATTACTTATCCCACTAGCATGTAATTTATTTGGAGTTCCAAATGATATTGCAATGCAGGTTGTTGGTGTTGGTTTTATCATCGGTGTTGTTCAAGATTCTTGTGAAACTGCACTGAATTCTTCTTCTGACGTACTGTTCACAGCTACAGCTGAGTATGCTAAAGAACGTAAAGAAGGTACAGTAGTTTCTATGAAATCTTAGGATCTACGACTCTAGTAAAAAGAATAYAGAAGCTTAACTATTGATCTGACCTAATGCTCCATAAAGGTATTCATTTGATTGAATTCGACTAATGAAGATATAAAAAGCCGCGATTACCGAGGATGACTCGGTGATCGTGGCTTTTTGGTTGTGTTATGATTTATCCGCCATGTGTCTGGTTAGTGGTAGTAATGAATACCATTTGGCTATGAATTATTTTACTAAGTTTTTACTGATATATGCAAGGTTAGGCAGTACACTAATAAAGTAAAAAGGTTTACTTCAGTAAAATAAGGTATATTATATTTGTTGAATAGATTCTCTTTAAAGACAAGAAAAGTAGGTGAACAAAGTGGGGAAATATCAATTGGATACCAAAGGTCAGGTGGCTGTGGCAAAGTATCATGAAAAACACAAGCCTGCCAAATTTGATAAAAAGCAGCAACTTGAAAAAATACGTGCGGAGTATTTGAAAAAAAAGCAAAAACAAACAGATAAATAATATGAATGAAAACATAGGAAGACTAAAATCTCCCTATGTTTTTCTTATTCGAAGTTCTTTTTTTCTGGACGCGCGTTCGATTCCCGCCATCTCCATTTACATGATTCATGTTGATGGATTTAATCACCATCATGCACGTCTTTCGATTTATATCGAAAGACGTGTTTTTTTGATTTGAACATAATGGTTAGGGATATATTAAATTTTTTATTACTAATAGAAAACACCTCAAAGTTGGTTCAGGTATTCAATACCCGTTTTCAACTTAAAGGTGTTTTGTTTGTCTCACGCTATGGGGTCACACGATCCATTATTATTCACATCATAATGGAAGGTGTGACTGGTAATATTAATTTCATACTGAAATATCTTGGTCAGTTGTTTGATTCATGCGCTGTTTCTTAGATTTTCTAAAGTAAAGCAATTCATACATACAAGGAATCACGATTAGGGTCAGCACGGTTGCCAAGGCAAGCCCACCAATCACAACAATAGCAAGACTTTGTGATACTAAGCTTCCTGTTTCGGCTTGTTTTAGTAACAGTGGAAGCATCGCACAGATGGTTGCAATCGCAGTCATGAAAATCGGTCTCATCCTTGTTGCTGTCGCTTCCACTAGAGCATCACGTATAATCATTTTTTGTTCATTTTGTTTTACTCGGTCTAGAAGAACAATCGCGTTTGTTACGACGATACCAATTAACATTAATGCCCCTAGTAGTGCTGTGATATCAACTGGAATTCCACTGATGAGGATTCCTGAAATTGCGCCAATCGCAGCAAGTGGAAGAGAGCAAAGAATGGCGATTGGTGCTCTGATCGACTTAAATGTGATGACCATAATTAAAAATACTATTCCGATCGAAACAAGCATTATTAGAAATAAATCTGTAAAATCATCTGCTTGTTGGCTACTTGATCCACCTACTAGAACCTCAACATTCTCTGGTAGATCCATGCCTTTATTGTCTTTTTGATCGCCGAAAATCTCTAGATTGATTGTTTTCGAGATTTCAGAAAGCTTTGCAGGATCAACGGATGCTGTGACACGAAGGTAGGCATCCCCATCTTTATGAAACTGATTGGTTGAAAGCTCTTCACTTCGTAAAGTAGCAATGGATGATACTGGCACAAGACCGGAATCGGTCATGACTGGTATATTCTCCAAGTCTTCAGGTGTATCCGTATCCAGGAGAGGTTCCAGGAATACAGTTTTCTGCTGGTTATCTAAACTAATCGTTCCAATTGGTGTTTTATTTAACATCACACCCAACTGCTGCGCGATTTGTTCAGTATTTCCTTTTGTTGGATCTACAACAAGGGAGTGTACAGTTTTCTTCTCGTCTTGATTGGTCGATACTTCCTCGACACCCTCAATGTTTTCCACTTTTTCTTTAATATTGGTTGCCACTTCTTCAAGCTCTGCCAAATTTTCACCGACTACATCAATGGTGATATTTGTGCCTGCTCCTCCCATCATAAAGGAGGCTGTTGTTACTTCTAAAAGGGCATCAGGATATTGATCCTTTTTCTTTAATATTTCTTTTACTATGAAGTCTGTATCATTTTTGTCGTCTAATAAAATACTGAAGGACGCTTCTGTCGGTGATCCAACATAGCCATATTGAGCAGCTTCAGCTGGAGAACCTACCTGTGAAAACACATGTTTAACTTCATCCATATCTCGAATGGATGATTCAAATTCAATTGTCTTTTCCTTTACTTCTTCCACTGGCGTATCATTCGGGTAACTCAGCGTGGTCAGGACATAGTCAGCAGAGGAGCTGTCAACTGCACCTTTTGGAATGAAAAAATAAGTGCCTATGGATCCGATGAAAAGGAGGATGGATATCGTGAAAACAATCCATTTATGATTTAAGGACCATGTAACTACTTTTGGAAAACGAACAGCTGGTTTATGTTCAGGAAGCTTTGTATTCTTTAATAATCCCGCACTCATTAACGGAACAACAGTCAACGCGACAATCAAGGATGCTAGCAAGGAATAAGTAACGGTTAAAGCGAATGGTAAAAGAAATTCTTGAAGTCCACCATTCAGTAAACTCATCGGTAAGAAAACGGCTACTGTTGTTAATGTAGAGGCAGTAATAGCAACCCCCACTTGCTTCGTTGCGTCAATTACCATTTGAACTGAGAATTTCTCTGTTTGCATTTTTCGGAAAATATTTTCGATAACGACAATACTGTCATCTACTAGGCGTCCAACTGCAACAGCGACACCACCGAGTGTTAAGATATTCAATGTCACACCAGACCAAGACAGAAGGAATAGTGTGAAACACAGGGATAGAGGAATCGATATTATGGTAATAAAAGTAGAACGGATATTTCTCAGGAAAACCATAATGACGATTGTTGCAAATAGTGCACCAAGAAGAACTTCTTTTATCATAGTGTGAACGGAATTTTGAACCATATCAGCAGAGGATATGTAAATAACAGATTCCTGCTGATCATACTTTTCGTTGATTTCCTTTGTTACTTTTTCTACTTCTTTACTAATAGTCACCGCATTGGATTGACTGTCCTTTGTGATGCTAATATCTAGGCTTTCTTTTCCATTAAATCGGCTAATGAAATTTGCATCTTTTGTTTCTTCAATTGTTGCAATATCTCCAAGCGTCACACTGGGTGAAACAGTTAAGCCTTTTAGTTTTTCAATGCTTGTTAAATCACCGATTACTTTAATATTGCTTGTTTTTCCGTCAATAATCTTTTCACCGACAGCTACAGCAGTATTTTGACCATTAAGAATGCCTATAACTGTTTGAAGAGAAATTTGATTTTCAGCCAATTTTTCATCATCAATATTCACGGAAATGACGGAATCTGTAATCCCATATAGATCTACACTGGAAACACCTTTTATTTCTTGATAAAGAGATTGAAGCTCTTCACGTGCAAAATCTATATTTTCTGTAGTCACACCTTCTTCAAAGGTGACAGCAATGTTTGCAATTGGAATCATAGATGTATTAAGCTGTGATATTGTTGGCTTGGATATATAGTGCGGCAAAGCTACATTACTTAACGCATCTTGCACATCCTGTTTGGCTTGTTTCATATCATATCCTGCTTCGAAAAACAGGTCTACTTTTGAAAATCCATCTCCTGTTGTAGAATAGACGGATGTTTTTCCATTCAATCCTGCAACAGCTCTTTCAATCGGATAGGTTACTTCTGATTCCATCGTATTGGAGTCAGTTCCCTGTCCAACGGAAATAATGGTGACTTGCGGATTATCCGCAGATGGTAAAAATTCCATAGGCAATCTAAAATAGCTGACAATACCTATCACCAATATTAAAATGGTTAATACAGCGACAGCAGCCCTGTTACGAAAAGCCCACTTGGTAAATATCGACATAACAAGTTCCCTCCATAAAATTACAAATTTGATATCAAAAGAAATATACTATAAATGCAAAACGAAAAATCAGACTTTTATTAAACTTTACAAAAACTTAATTCAAACTATGTGCTCCCTTCTTACCATCGTTTCAGTTGCATCTTCATTGTAAAAAAAAGGAGTATCTTCCACATTGATCCTTAGGATTATATTTTTCTAAGACCTAAGACTTAGAAGATAATGGAAAAGTAAACGGAGTGATGTTTTGAACATGAGAAAACATCCTAATAACCTCTCAAACTATGCAACGTATTGTTCGAAAAGAACAAAGGTATTTTCAGACGATTACGTTGTTATAAGGGGTTAGGGGTCACGCCGTTTCCATTTACATGATTCATTTAAATG
>NZ_JBFUJC010000192.1:0-5981 GCF_056401595.1 Paenisporosarcina sp. P4_E4_2
GTAGTAGTGAGGTCACTGGTAAGGAAGCCATGGCAAAATTGAAGCCTTTATTGGTAAAAATGCGATTAAAAGAAAACATGTCTGAAGAAGTAATTATTGACCAAATTGTTAGCGCTTTTGGCATTGAAGATAATTACACATTACTTGAAGCAAGTATCACGTGGCAAAATGATGAGAAAAAAGAAATTGTAGTAACAAAATAAAATTTAATTTGAGTCCTTGACCTTCGTTGAGGGCTCTTTTCATGTAGAAACCTCCAATGTAAGGTACATTACTACATACAAGAAAATATAAAATGGAGGTAAGATAATGCAAAAACAAATAAAATTAATCAATCGACCAACGGGGACACCAACTAAAGAGAATTTCGAAATTCTCACTGCACCAATTGACAGTGCGTCTGAAGGTGAAGTAGTAGTAAAAACTGTTTACATTTCAGTGGATCCATATTTACGTGGTCGGATGAATGATGCGAAATCCTATATTCCACCGTTTGAGTTGAATGAAATGATATCAAGCGGAATCATAGGACAAGTCGTTCAATCGACGTCCTCACTTTTCGAAAAAGGCGATGTCGTTCTCGGATCATTGCCATGGCAAGAATATAGTGTGGTAAAAGAAAGTGCGGTTCGTAAAATTGATCACCGTATTGCGCCTGCCTCTGCTTATTTGAGTGTGCTGGGCATGACTGGTTTGACAGCTTACTTTGGCTTATTGGATATCGGGAAACCTAAAGAAGGAGAAACGGTGGTTGTGTCAGGAGCTGCAGGTGCTGTAGGGTCCATCGTGGGACAAATTGCGAAAATTAAAGGCACGCGTGTCGTTGGAATTGCTGGTTCTGATGAGAAAGTGAAGTTTTTGGTCGAGGAACTGGGTTTTGATGCTGCAATAAATTATAAAACTCAGGATGTTGCTCAAGCGTTACGCGAAGCTTGTCCAAATGGAATTGATGTTTACTTCGAAAACGTGGGTGGGGAAATTTCAGATGCTATCTTCCCTCTTTTGAATAATTTTGCGCGTATTCCTGTATGTGGCGCAATTTCTTCTTATAATAACGAACAAGCGGACGTTGGACCTCGTGTTCAAGGATACTTAATCAAGACGAGCTCATTGATGCAAGGCTTCACTGTTGGCAATTACTCTTCTCGTTTTGGAGAAGGCGCAAAAGAATTGGCAACTTGGCTCAAAGAAGGCAAACTGAAATACGAGGAAACGATTACGGAAGGTTTCGATCATACGATTGACGCATTTCTCGATCTTTTCAAAGGAGCAAACCTTGGGAAAGCGATTGTGAAAGTATCGGAAATCGAATAACAATTTTAGCCGTTCTGGTTTATTCCAGAATGGTTTTTCTTTCTCTTTTTACGGGACGATATTTCTTACCGATTTTAAATATAATTGGTGTTCCGATGATGGTTGGCAAGAACCAGAAGATAAGCACAGGCAATTCGTTAAGAAGTGGTATTCGAGGAATGTTTACAACAAGTGTGGCTGTGAATATCCCTATGTAAGATCCCAACATCCCGCCGATATGGATACGCAGCCAGTTTTTCCATCTGATTTTTGCAGATATATAGCCAAGCAATGCAAGACCGTATGAAAATATACCGATATAAAAGAGATAGGCACTTTCTTTCCAGTGCATAATAGACATCACGACAGTAGTGATAAATACCAACACGAAAAATCCATGATAAATCTCTCCACTGATTGTATGTCTGCCTTTTCTCTTTTTAGAAATACCAGCCAGCAAACCAGTAATCAAACAAATGCATCCAGCTGCAATATGAATCATTAAAAACAGGTTGAACAAATTCAACACATCCAATTATTTACATTTTATTTCTAATTATAGTAACATACATAAAGTTCCATTTCATTCATTCAAAAAAATATTCCGATTGTTAATGTTATCTCTATTCTTATATGATTAAGTTATTAAAGATTTCGGAGGTCACCCACATGAGTGAATTTGATCTTGTACAAGAAACTACATCTTTCCAATCAGTTGAAACATTGAAACAACAATTGCAGACACTTGGCATCAAAGCAGGAGACGCCATTATGGTTCATTCATCCATCAAATCAATGGGTTGGATTGCCGGTGGAGCAAAAGCTGTCATCGACGCATTGATGGAAACTATCACGGAAAAAGGGACCATTATCATGCCAGCCCAATCTGCCGAGAACTCAGAGCCTTCCTATTGGATGCTGCCGCCAGTTCCAAAAGAATGGCATGCGCCTATCCGAGAACATACTCCAGCTTACGATCCACATTTGACCCCACTACGTGGAATGGGCAAAATAGCGGAATGCTTTCATCGTCATCCTGAAACCATTCGCAGCTACCACCCTGTTCACAGCTTTATGGCCTGGGGCAAGGATGCTGAAAAATGGATGATGGAACATCCACTTGAGGATTCATTTGGAATGACTTCCCCACTCGGTTCATTTTTAAATGAACCTGTTAAAATCCTGTTAATTGGTGTCGGATATGATTCGTGCACGGCTTTGCACCTATCGGAGAATTTAATCGAAAAGAAGACTTACATGAATCAGGGTGCAGCGATGCTGGTGGACGGTGAGCGTCAGTGGATTGAGTACCAAACACTTGATGTAGACTCGGATCGTTTTCCTGACCTTGGAGAAGCATTTGAAAAAGAACATCCCGATGCCTATCATGTTGGAAAATTAGGTCAAGCCGACTGCCGCATCATTCAAATGAAACAGCTAGTTGATTTTGGTGTGGAGTGGTTAAAAGAAAATCCTGTAGAGGAAGACTAAAAAATTTTTATTAGTAAAATTCTCATTTTTGTTCATCCTAATGGAACTAACTTGATGGAGGAACAAAATGAAAAATAAATTTTATAAATTTGCGATTGCAGCTATTCTTTGCCTAAGTGTCATAGCTCCTATCGCCACTTTTGCAACTAATTACACGTCTACCCAGAATGAAAAAGAAACCAATCTTGAAACAAAAATACTGCAGTCTCTTGATGCAGATAACATGTATAACAATATTAAATTTTTATCCAAAACGCCTAGGGTAGCTGGGACCCAGCAAGAAGATGCTGCAGTTGCTTATATCAAAAAGCAATTCGAATCTTACGGGTATAAAACCGAAGTTCAAGCATTCACTTTCAATGACTATACAGCCCCTAATTCCATCGGGTTGGATGTCGAGCGATTTTCGAAAAAATTGGATCCACAGGCTTTAGAATATTCGGTTAGTGGAAAAGCTACCGCGGAAGTTATCTTCGCAGGACTTGGTCAGAAAAACGACATCGCACAATTGGACCTTACTGGAAAAATCGTACTCCTTCAACGCGGCGTCATCAGCTTCAAGGAGAAAATGTTGAATGTGGCTGCGAAAGGTGCTGCCGGGGTCATATTTTACAACAATGCACCAGGTACCATCATGGGAAGTTTAGGTGAACCAAATAAGGCTTATGTTCCGTCTGTGCTGTTGACCCAGACAGAAGGAGAAGCGATATTGATTCATCTCAACAAAAACCCGCGTGCTGTTGTCTCATTGAACATTGAAGGTGCTAAATCCGCTCAAAATACATCACACAATGTCATTGCAACTAAAAATCCCAACGTTTCCAACAAAGCCTCTCATGATATATTGGTCATCGGTGCTCATCACGATTCAGTTGCAGGTGCGCCGGGTGCTAATGACGATGCATCAGGAACTGCCATGACGCTTGAACTTGCACGTGTCTTGAAAACCATTCCAACCGACACAGAAATTCGTTTTATCACGTTCGGTGCGGAAGAGCTTGGATTACTTGGATCCAATCATTATGTCGAACAGTTACCGAAAAATGAAATCAGCCGAATCGTGGCAAATTTCAATTTGGACATGGTCGGAAGCAAAGATGCCGGGGAACTAGTCTYGCAAACGGTCGATAATAAGCCTAACCTTGTTACTGAACTCGCCCAGGATGCCAGCACACAGCTAAACGGGGCACCAACACCTTACAATCAAGGTGATAGCAGCGACCATGTACCCTTTTCAAAGGCAGGCATTCCCGCTGCCCTTTTCATCCACAATCCCGCTGAGCCTTGGTACCACAAGCCACAAGATACTATAGATAAAATCAGCAAAGAAAAACTACAAGACGTTTCGGAAATCGTCAGTATAGCTGTGTGGAATCAAATCAAAATCGATCGCCAAGTCAAATAGTGTAAACCTTAAACCCCACGTCACTGGATCGGATGATCTCGTTACGWGGGGTTTTTACGTAACGTCTACTATACTTTCACAGAGCCTCCAAAAGGATTACTACGGCCGGGTGAGGAAGGACGATGAACTATGGATAGCACTCGTGGAAGATTAATCCTACTCAGTCGTTGCACTAGCCAATCCTCCTATACTTTTTACTCTAGGGAGGATTTTTGATTATCTGACAGATTAGATTAATAATAAATCTTACAAGGCTCAGCCTTTTTTTAAAAAGTGTTTTCTGGGTCTACTTTAATTTGCTTTTTTTTGATTTTAATTTTCATGGGAGTTTAAGTACATTACTTCACAATGTTTAGTTTTTGATAGTCCAGTTAAATAATCCTTTTACTTCTTTTCAACATATAATATTTAGACCCTAAATTAAAGGAGTGAAATAACATGGGATTTTTCCAGCCCGAGGGAACAATGGCACCAACTTCCCCTCCCCCACCTCTCATACCAACAAAACCTTCTGTATCCTATATAATTGACTGTGTATATCAAAACACTTATGTATGGCTTATAAATGGGGACCAATTCTGGTTTTACCCAACTCGCGTGGAATATGGTGAAGTATCTGGATATAGATGGAACGGTTCCTTCTGGCAATTCTACGGAATTGACCCAAGATTTATAGATGCTGTTGCCTGTTATCCTACTCCTACCCTTTACTAAAATCCAAAAAGCCTTTTGGTAATTAAAAACCCAAGGCTTTTTCTTTTGTAATAGGCTTTAAAGTGAATACATATTTTCGCGACAGTATCCATTCAAAGTAGTATTATTTCACTAACCCCGTTAGTTGTACTTATTTGTTCTTCCTCGAAATAAGCCTTCATCACAAATACCATCTTTCCAATGAATAGTCCCATCTCTATTATATGCTCCGATTTTAAGCTGGTTTGGCTTGCCATTGTCGGATTGTTCTTAAATATCGAATGAGTAACCAGATTCTTTGCGTTTGATAACTCCCGACTTTACTTCTTTCCCTAAATGGTTTTGTTCTGCTGTACGCAAACATGAAACTCTCCTTTAAACATGGACTGAAAGTAATTAAAAGCAGATAAAAAAATGATTAATAACGCGGACAACCCGATCCAATATTTGTAACGATGAATGTGTAACCTAAAAAAGAAATACGACTTATTATTGAAGTATTCTGAAAACCAAGTAAAAAATAAAGGGGGATAGGGAATTGAGAAAAGCAATGGGGATAATGTTGATTGGTGGCTTGCTGCTAACAGGGTGTACAGAAAAGGTTAAGTCCAGTGAAAATGAAAAATCAGAACCAATCACAGAACAGGAGTATGTGGGTAAGTTTGAAAACAACTATGATTTAATACATGAGAATTTAAATAAAATATCTGCAGCATCAGCATCATCCTCACTAGACGATATGGAGGAATTATGTAAGGCTTTTTCACATACAACCAATATTAATTTGCAGGTAATGAGTGAGGTAACACCTCCAAAGGAATACCAAGAAGCGAATGAGATGCTAATAGTGGCTCTTGAGAACTATATTGATTGGGGCTGGGCTATGGTGGAACTTTTGGATGATCCCAGTGATGAAGTAGGAGCAAAAGTGGATCACCACTTAGGTATAGCCTCTGAGAACTTGGAAAAGGCTCATGCTGAAGTAGAAAGCCTTAAATAACCTAACCTATTCTGTGAACCTGCTCCGTTAATAGAAAAAGACATTACTCCTTCTTGAAGTAAAGCACCCGTTCGTATTATAAGGTCAGCCAGATATTTC
>NZ_JBFUJC010000193.1:0-5953 GCF_056401595.1 Paenisporosarcina sp. P4_E4_2
GTTCTTGCCCTAGAAACTGCAATTGGTCACCAACGGTACAGCTATTTATACAAAAACGGTGAGCCAATGTTTTTCCACCGTTTATCTTGAGTTCTCTTTTAATGAAGCAACCATCGCAATAAGTCTCAAGCAAATCGTCAATTTCACTGATTACTGTTAGTTTGTTCAAAATTGCTTCATCCTTTCATAAAAGTCACACACTTCTTAATTTTACAMTCTATTCACTAAGAAAGTGCTACTTTATCTTACACCCTCATTGCTTTTGCTTGCAACTGACATTATAATAGTCAAGTTGGAAATCAACACGTTTTTTCGCGGTTCGTAACCTTCTCGCGTTATCAAAACTTCAGGAGGATATCTATGTTTAATGAAGTACTTGGATTAGGATTTGCAATAGTCAATATGATATTCGTGTTAATCATGTATAAATTTTTTGGAAGAACGGGATTATTTGTCTGGGTTGGATTCGCCACTGTTTTGGCAAATATACAAGTAACAAAGCTTATTGAAATTTTTGGCTTGACCGCAACTCTCGGCAATGCCGTTTATGGAAGCATTTTTTTAGTCACTGACATTTTAAATGAAAAATATGGCAAGAAAGAAGCCAAAAAAGCAGTATGGTTAGGCTTCACTTCCCTTTTAATGATGACTGCCATCATGCAATTCGTGATCCAGTTCCAGCCAGCCCCTGATGATATTGCACAGGAATCCCTTTCGACGATTTTCGGATTGATTCCGCGTATTGCACTTGGAAGTATGATTGCCTATCTTGTCAGTCAATACACCGATGTTCTCATTTTCAGTTTCATACGCAAACTGTTTCCATCTGACGGTGCATTCTGGATTCGCAATAATGGATCGACTATGCTCAGTCAATTACTGGATACACTAATTTTTACTTCTATTGCTTTTTTGGGTGTTTACTCAGCAGAAGTTTGGTTAAGTGTATTTATTTCAACTTATGTCTTGAAATTCTTGGTGTCTATACTCGGAACGCCTTTTGGTTACATGGCCAAACGAATGACACCGCTGGATGAAAAATAAGGAGTTGTTTTCATGCTTGAAGTGTATATTGATGGAGCAAGTGCAGGAAACCCAGGTCCGAGCGGTATTGGTATATTCATCAAAGGCGAAGGTCATCAACTTCGCTTTTCAGAATATATAGGGATTTATGATAATCATACGACAGAATTCATTGCCTTATTACGAGGTCTGGAAGAAGCACAGAAGCTGTCAAAAGAATTGATATCCGTCAGATCAGATTCACAGATTGTTGTTGCTGCCGTTGAAAAACGATACGCTAAAAACCCAGTGTTTAAGGAATTGCTCGATAAGGCACTTGAAATTGCCGATACTTTTGATTTCTTCTTTATTAAATGGGTGCCGGACAGCTCTAATCTAACTGCCGATCAATTAGCACGAAAAGCCATTATAAAACAAAAGGACTCATAAGCGTATTACGCTTTTGAGTCCTTTTGTTTCTTTTTATTATTGGTATGTGTTTTAAATGAGCAGTACAATAAAAGCTTCCGAAATATTATCCCTTCAGCCAAATTGCAGTGCCTCTAATCATTAATTTTGCACAAAAAAACAGATTCTCCGAAGAGAATCTGTTTATAGGTTATTCTTAAAATTAAGCTTTGTTTACGTTAGTAGCTTGTAGGCCACGTTGTCCTTGCTCGATTTCAAAAGTAACTTCTTGACCTTCGTCAAGAGATTTGAAACCTTCGCTTTGGATAGCGCTGAAATGTACGAATACATCGTCTCCGCCGTCACGTTCGATGAATCCAAAACCTTTTTCTGAGTTAAACCATTTTACTTTACCTTGTTCCATGTGTGTTTCCTCCTCGTGTACTAAGTACACATTGTGTTACTATCCTTGCTCAAATCGTGGAGATAAAATCTCTTACAAGTCTTACTCTTATCCGAACAAAAATAATCCTCTATAAATGTAACATGAAACCCGGGTTAATGCAAATGAAAAGTTCATGTATTTTCCTAAAAATCAGTTTTTTATTAAGAATTATTTTCCATCAAATTTGCTCAATAGAGCTCCGATAGCCCCGCTGTATCCATTGTCACTCAAAAACACTGGTGTCCGGTTTTTCCGTATTGTATAGCTACCAATAACCTTTTGAAGAGGGTCATTTTCTGCCAGAGTTGATCCAATATATACAATATGTTCCACATTTTCAGCATCAGCACATTGAATACTTAAAGTTGAAATGACTTCACCAACCAGACCTTGAACTGTCGCTAGAATATCTTCTCTTGACCGTTCAAGGAGCGGCCTTAATCCTGCATCACCAAAATTGCTTGCAGTCAGCCCTCCATCAATAGGCGTTTTATTGCCATAATAGATATCACTTACCAACATGTCGACTTCAGCGCGGCTTCCAGTGGCAGATAGCTCAACAATTTGTTTGAACTCATTAACGCCAGTCATTAATGCTGACATTCCAAGTAATGTCCCCCCACCAATTCCAGTCCCGGCAATTCGTACATGAGCATCTCCTTTAAGAGAATGAATGGATGTACCAGTTCCGATATTGGTGATGACAGCTTCTTCGAAATTTTGGCCGTCCTTTTTCAACTGATATTTGACACCAGCAACTGTTGCATCAAATTCCACCAGATAATGTAGATTTTCATGGGATTTCAAAAAAGTCTTTAATTGTTCAGCACGGCCACCGGTAAGTCCGATTTGAATATCATCTTTAAATGTAGTAATCCAATCACTTACCTTTTGTAAATCTGCGGAAGGAAAGTGTATCAAATTCAACTGTTGGTCTTCTTCAAAGTAAGCGATTTTGGTTAAAGTACCACCGACATCTATTCCAATTGCTTGTACCATATCTATTCTCCTTTAAACACACGAAAAAGCGTCGCTTTCGGGCGACGCTCAAAGTTGTTATGCGCGATTGCTCTCTGCCACTTGTTTTACACGTTCTACGAATTCGACAATCACTTTGTCATTGCCAAATAACAAGAATAGTTTAATGAACCATTTTAACGGATTATTTGTAGTTGTATAAACAAATTTCGTTTTAGAATCAGGTAATGCTTCGACTTCATATTTCGCAGTAATCTCAAATAATTGCGCAAGCGTAAATGCTACTTTCATATGTTTGTGAGTTGGAGTGTTTTCGTATTCGGTAACGTGCACATCATAGGCTTCTACACGGTTGCCTTCAAGGTATTCTTGGCGATAAACACTGCCCACAACTTCTTTCGTTTCAGTGACGGGCGTATTGCTGACTACTTTCGGCATGATTTGTTGCATCTTTTCCAAGTCGCCGTCCAAATACTTCCACACATCTTCAATTGGTGCATCAATAACAATTGATTTCGTCCATCGTTTCAAGTGGACACTTCCTCTCAAACTTCATACATATAGTTTAGAGAAAACTCCACATTTAGACAACCTCTTATTTTCGATACACATGTATTTTGTAGGCACTCCATTGTTCTTCCAACTCTCTCATGTGAACGGTTTTCCATGGGTTGAAAAATACTTGACCATTTTTATTGAAGAAGTAGTTTTGATCGATATGGAAACTTGCATGAATGATTTGGTTTTTGTCATCTTTCCACACGAGGATATCATGTTGGAAAATGGCATCCATGGACAAAGGCACTTCTTTATAACCAAGTTGTGTCAGGCCATTAATAAATGTGGTCGGGTGAACCCATTCCTTAATAATCCAGTCTAACGTATAACCCTCCTGAATCGATGCCGCAGCAAATAAAGTGGATGACAAACAATTGGCTCCATGTTCGTTTGGATACGTGTTGACATATGTACTTGTGACACTTTCCGTAGGTACATACGGATCAAATATTCCTGGAGTATCGTAATCAAAGGCAATGCGATTCAGTAAATCCGATTTTAACGACTTCGGCAACTGGTTCCATACTTCTTTCTGAATAGCTGTGTATTGTCGATCATTCGAAACAAATTCGTATGGTGCCAACAGCGATTTGGCAGGCTCTCTCAAAATCCCTTCGAAATAACGGGCTTCAAATACAAGTCCTCTTCCTACCTGTTGCTGAATTTTCAATATCGCTGTCTTTACCTTTTGGTTCAAAGCAGGAAAGACACGATGTGGCAAGACAACTACTGTAGTAATGTCTTCTGATAATGTCCAATACGTGTAGCAGCTGGCATATGAAACCGCAGTATATGTCGGATGCTTCATAAACTCTTCTTTTGAAAAAAGTAAACAATTCTTGCCAAATTCTTTCAAAAAATGTTGATCTTGCTCTCTGAGAAAGAACACATCTTTTTCTGGGACGAATGCTTCTTCCCATTTTTCCAATTTCCCTTGACTCAAATTAATACGCTTACTCAAAAAAACCACCAACCTCTATAGATTCCTACCTATACTACCAATACTTCATGACGTTCCTGTAACATTCACTTTACAATCAAGTCCTTCGGAACCGCCTTAATGTCTTTTGCAAGCAAACCTTTGTCCAAAATCATTTGAATCGCCAACTCTTTTTGAGTTTCCCCAAATTGCAGGATGATTCGATCACTTTTTAGTTGAACGATATGACCTTCACCAAATTTCTTATGGACAATCTTAAGACCAACTGTCATTTCTCGTATTTCACGAATGGTATTTGGATTCTCGGGGTCTACCTGTTTAGTCACAGCTTCACTTTGTTTGGAATTTTTCAGCAGGATACTTCTTACTTCACTAATAAACCGCGATTCAACCTTTTCTTTCCCATCCTTCTCTGCATACGTCAACAATTCTAGATGTTGTCGTGCTCTCGTCATTCCCACGTAAAATAAGCGTCTCGCTTCCTCAAGCTTTTCGGTGTCCCGCTGGTCTTCGTCAGATGGAATCGTTCCATTATGACAATCAATCATGTACACATGATCGAATTCCAACCCTTTTGCACTGTGAAAAGTGGATAACGTGACGGCGTTTGGATCTTTGATCTTTTTTGCTTTTTGCGTAAGCTCATCCAATTCTTTTAATCGCTTGGCAAATGCCTCCATCGTCGTGAATGGCTCAGCGATTTGTTCGAGTGTACGGATCATGTCGAGCAGCACTTCAATACGAAATCCAAATTTCTCTGCACGGTTTTGTAAAACTTGTTCATAACCGAGTTTTTCTCTTATTAAACGAATGACGCTTTTCGGACGCGATTCTTTCATTTGCTCATAGATCGTTGCATAGCTCTGCAATGATTTAATTTGATAATCCTTTAACGGGACGTGTCTAGAAAGAAGCTGAAAGACATTTCCTGCTTCTTCAATGTGCTCAAATTTACGAATTTGGTCGTTTGATAAATACAGATTGAATTTCCGTGCAATTTTCAGGAAAATATCTTTTCGTTCTAAATTAAAACTTAATCGCATGAAATTCAATATATCGTCAACTACCCAATGAGAAAAAAATCGTTGATCGACATCTTTCATATAAAACGGAATGCCTCTTCGTTCCAACTCACTTATATAAAGAATGGCACTTGCATTATTCCGGAAAAGAATGGCTGCACTGCTCGTTTCTTTTAAATCAAGCAGTCCATATATGACATATCTCATTTGGGCTTGATCGTCATGCAATCGTTTCAATTCAATATCCAATACAGGGCTGTTTTTTGTAAACATTTCTTTCTTGTACCTGATAGTGTTTCTTTTGATGAATTGATTGGCAACCGAGACGATATTGGCAGATGAACGGTAGTTTTGTTCCATCTTCAATATTTTGGCGTCTGGATACGTCTCTTTAAAGTTAAGTAAGTATGAAGGGTCTGCAGCTCGCCACGAATAAATCGTTTGATCATCATCTGCCACGACACATAAATTCCGATGCCCTTCAACAAGCTTTTCAACAATTGCATGTTGAACTCTCGAAGTATCTTGGCTTTCATCCGTTAACACGTAATCATACAATTTCGAGAAACTTTCCATGATGTGTCTGTCTGTAGATAAAGC
>NZ_JBFUJC010000194.1:0-5944 GCF_056401595.1 Paenisporosarcina sp. P4_E4_2
CCTGTTAGGATGTTCTGAAAGCCCCAGTTTATTCAAATCCATCATATTGATTAGTTACAAAAAAAAACGCCTAAGCAAAATGCTTAAGCGTTTTATGCGAGAAATAAAACATGGCTTATCAACCCAAGCCCCGCACTATTGAGTATTAGCTTTATTTCACTTCATAAACGTTGAAAAATATTCCAATGGAGCGAACCTAAGTCTAAGTTTATTAATGTGAATTACAAACGCGTAACTTGTTTAAAGGAGTTATTGGATTTTGACTTTCCTTGAATTCGGATTGGGTTGTAATAACTCTTCTGTAAAGGAAGGCTGAACAAACCAAGTTCCGCCCAAGTATACAATCAGAAATAACACAAGTTCGCATAAATATGAAAGCCATGGAGATAAGAAAAATTGGACTCTACTGCTTTAAATTGAATGATTCCATCCCCGACGTTCCCAGATACTCCATAAAACAGTCCATATGCAATATTTTATCCACCGTGCAATCCTGAATTTGCCCAGATTGAATGGGTCTTGTAAAAGGAATGAGCCAAGCTGATACCCAGACAGGCTGAAAAAATAAAGTTATTTATCGTCAATCCTTCTAACCAAATATCGTCAAGCGTATAAAGGATTACCGAGATTACAATCAGCATTCCAAATGCCTTTATTAAATAGACGAATTTCTGGTAAAGGAGATATATCAAGATATGATTAAGTCGTTATTCACTTGACCACATTGAATATATCAAATAAAGATAAAGGTGATAAAATGGTTGGCTGGGCTTGGCTGTTAGTTGTATTAAATAGTTTGGATGGAATTGCCACATATGTCGGAATCACAATGTTGATTATCTCCGAAGCTAATCCACTATTAATAAAGTTAGACCCGTTTACTATTCTCATAATTAAACTGTTTTTAAGCACCCTTTTTGCAGTATTTATTTTAAAATATCCATTCCAACAGTTTGGTAAAAGTTTTAAATACGTATTGAGTTTTGCCAATGCCTGTTATCTAAGTGTTTTCTTATTTCACATTTTTTGGATTGGCATGAGCATTATGACTTAAAATCATGCGATATTCAAAAATAGGAATAAAACATTTTCATAAGGGAATCCAGAATAATGTGATCATTATTTTGGATACTCTAAAGGAGATGATAGCAATGACAAATGTAAAATTAGCCGTTGTTTATTACAAGAAAGAGACATTCCAACTTTTAGATCAACGTACGCTGGTTTAGAAACGATCATTAGGGAACTGAACAATAACGAATAGAAAAAACCGCTTCGATTGAAGCGGTTTTTCTATGCAATCATGATATAGTTGGCAAGTTAGCCTGAACCTGCTCTTTAGATAAAATTACGGATGAAAAGTTTCCTCCGTTAACTTGTGTAAACATTTTTCCTGCCGCAGTAACTAGCTGCTCTGCAGCCTCAATCGACATGGAAGGCTTTAAAAAGAAAACTTGTAAAGCGTCAACGGTTTGTTCACTGACAGCGGTGCGGAGTGAATCTACAAAAGGGCTTCCAAATGGACCTATCGTATCTTGGATGGTAAGGATGCCATGTAAATTATTTTCGCGTCCATTGATTCCGGTATATGTAGTGTCAGATACTCCTAGTTCTATGTGAATATCACTTTCTACATGAGATAAATCATAAAGACCAACAGGGATTTCATATTGCAAGGAAAAGAAGTTATTTAAATCCACACCACTGTTTAAAGGCTGTAAATAGTTTTGATTGCGAATTCGACGCATCATGGCCTCCATGGCGGGGCGATAACGACCAGGATCGGCTCCAAACTTTTTCCAAAGAGCCCGCCATTCTTTAATTCCTTCATAATCAGTCAATTCTTTATCTTGTAAGTCAAAAAATAAGTGTTCTTGAAATAATTGCATGCGTCCTTTTAACATTTGAGGCGATTCTGAGATGACAAATTTGGTATAATGGTTAATGCCTATTTTAATAAATTCGTCGATTTGAAAAATGGACGATTCTATAGAAGCTTTCATGCTTTCACCTACAATTCGTTTTTCAATAGTTTATCACAAGGAGGGAGAAGTTTTATGAATGTCAATCAATTTCAACAAGAACTAATAACATATGCACATTCCATTGGCATCGATAAAATCGGCTTTGCTTCTTCCGATCCTTTTCGTGAGTTGAAGAATCGATTGAAACGCCAACAGGAACTAGGGTACCAATCAGGCTTTGAAGAGCCTGACCTTGAAAAAAGAACGGTTCCATCGCTTTTATTGAACGAAGCTGAGAGTATTATTTCCATCGCCATTGCCTATCCATCACGCATGGAAAATGCACCGCAAGGGAAGAAAGGCGAGCGACGGGGGATTTTCGCCAGAGCCTCATGGGGAATCGACTATCACACAGTGTTAAGGGACCGTTTAGCTAAATTGGAGCTGTTTATAGCGGAACATATTGAAGACGCTAAAACACGCTCTATGGTGGACACAGGAGAGTTGTCTGATCGGGCTGTTGCCGAGCGTGCGGGAATCGGATGGAGTGCTAAGAATTGTTCGGTTATTACGCCTGAATTTGGATCCTATGTTTATTTGGGAGAGATTATTACGAACATTCCCTTCGCACCTGATACACCAATGGAAGATGAATGTGGAGATTGTCGATTGTGTTTGGACGTTTGCCCGACTGGTGCGTTGATTGAAGGTGGTCAGCTCAATGCGCAACGATGTATTGCTTTTTTGACTCAGACCAAGACATTTTTACCAGATGAGTTCCGAACCAAAATCGGAAACCGCATCTATGGATGTGATACTTGCCAAACGGTTTGTCCGAAAAATAAAGGTAAATTCAATATGCATCAAATTGATTTTCAGCCTGACCCTGAACTTGCAAAGCCATTGCTATTACCACTGTTGAAAATGAGCAACAAGGAATTCAAAACTAAATTCGGCCATGTGTCCGGTTCCTGGAGAGGGAAGAAACCCATCCAAAGGAATGCAATTTTAGCACTGGCACATTTTAAAGAAGAAAGTGCCATTCCTGATTTGATTGACTTACTCCAATCTGATGAACGACCGGTGATTCGTGGCACAGCTGCATGGGCCATAGGTAAGATTGGTACATCTGAAGGAATGGAAGCTTTGCAAAAAGCTTTAACAGTAGAGAAAGATCCAGAAGTGATTGAAGAAATTCTCAAAGGGATATCCTTTGAAACCATACATTGAGGAAGTGACGGAAATGGCTATACATGTGGTACTTTATCAACCACTTATCCCAGCAAATACAGGTAACATTGCCCGTACGTGTGCAGGGACGGATACGAAATTACATTTAATACGACCATTAGGGTTTTCAACCGACGATAAAATGCTAAAACGTGCAGGGCTCGATTACTGGGAGCATGTTGATATTCACTACTATGACGCTTTAGAAGAGTTGTTTGCTAAATATCCGGAAGGGGAGTTTTTCTTCCTTACGAAGCATGGGTCTAAACCACATACTACGTATAACTATAGCGAGATTGAGAAAGATTTCTTTTTCGTCTTCGGAAAAGAAACGTCTGGTTTGCCTCGTGAATTGATTGATGCGAATCAAGACCGTTGCCTACGTATTCCGATGAATGATAATGTACGCTCATTAAATTTGTCTAATACAGCTGCTATTTTAATTTATGAAGCACTGCGTCAACAAGATTATCCGAATTTAGATTAAAAAAACGGGATTGCTAATTATAGCAATCCCGTTTTACATGATTATTTCTTTTCAGATGCACCTGGTTTGTCATCGTACCCTGCCGTGAAGATCGCAGCAAGGAATGCAACAGTAACACCAAGAATAAGTAGTAAGCTCATTTTTGTTGCCTCCTTTTGAGAGTATTACAATATCATACCTAAGTATAGCTTACTTCATTTCAAAAAGAAATATTCTCCTCGATACAATTATGGCGAAATTCGTTCAATGCAAATGTTGCTTTCTCTGTAAGGTTCTTATACGATAGCAAAAAGGAGCTGAGCGAACATGTCGAAAAAAGAACGAGATCCTGAGAATGGTTCMATGGCTTCATCGATGGAAGAGATGAAACAGCTTGGCCGTCAAATGGAAAAAATGCGTGATGAACATGAATTGAAAAAAGATCATCGAGTTTCCGATCCTGCACAATCGGATGAAGCTGAACCGATTCWTAAACGAAAAAACGACTGAAGTCAAAAGGCTCCAGTCGTTTTTATATTAATGAGGCAAGAATAGTAACTGATACAGGAACAGAGCAGCGAAGATATATAGTAACGGATGTACTTTTCGTGCCTGGCCTTTAAAGATTTTTAATAATGGATAAAGGATGAATCCTAGTTCAATACCTGTGGCAATACTTGATGTCAGTGGCATTGTTAAAATAATTATGAAAGCAGGGAAGGCCTCGTCGAAAGAATCCCAATCGATATGCTTCACTGCACTGATCATCAAACTACCGACAATAATCAAAGCTGGTGCAGTAATGGCAGCTACACTTGATAGCGAAGAAACGAGTGGTCCAAAGAAAGCGGCAATGATGAATAAAACAGCGACAGTAACAGATGTTAAACCTGTACGACCACCAACAGCTACGCCTGAAGACGACTCGATGTATGCAGATGTTGGGCTTGTACCGAACATAGCTCCGACTGTTGTCGCTACTGAATCTGCAAGCAAAGCCTGTCTTGCACGTGGCATTTTATTGCCTTTCATTAGCCCAGCTTGTTTTGCAACACCAATCATCGTTCCTGTAGTATCAAATAAAGTAACGAGTAAGAAAGAAATAACGATGCCGAACATGCCATAATGGAAGACATCCATAAAAGCAACAGCTGGGTTCCATACAATGATGCCTTCTGGTAAAGACGGTAGTTTCATCAATGTTTCTTCAAACTTCAGTTGGCCTGTGAAGAAAGCAACAATTCCGGTAACAATCATTCCATAGAATAAAGCTCCGTAAACATTCATCACCATCAAAATCAATGTGATTATCAATCCGAACAATGTCAGCAATACTGGTGCACTTGTTAAATCTCCAAGCTTCACCAAGTTTTGGGGATGAGCTTCAACCAAATGAGATAGTCGCAGACCGATAAAAGCGATAAACAAGCCGATACCAGCGGTAATACCATGTTTTAAATTTTCAGGGATAATTTCGATTAATTTTTTACGTAAAGGTGTTAAAGATAAAATGATAAATAATAGTCCGGCAATAAATACTGCTGAAAATGCAGTGATGTAATTAATTTCCCCATTAGAGGAAATAACTACGGTGTAAGTGAAAAATGCATTCAATCCCATACCTGGTGCAATGGCGATAGGATAGTTTGCAAATAACCCCATCCATAAAGTACCTATAACTGCTGAAATAATAGTTGCTAGAAAGACTTGATCAAAAGGTACGCCAGCATCTGCCAAGATGACCGGATTAACGATTACGATATAAACCATCGTCAGAAATGTCGTCATACCTGCGAGGATTTCAGTTTTTACATTAGTATTATGCTCATTTAAGCGAAACATAGTGTGTCTCCTTTCAAAAAGACGAACGAAATAACCAACATTTCATATATTATTCGCTTTTAGGGGAATATGCAATAGTTTTTGATGAATAAATCATCTCACTCGTAAAATTTAGATTCAATTTGTACAATAGATGTATGAAGAAAGAACAAGGAATGGAAAGGATGAAGAACATGACTTTAACAATACAATCCACCAAAACATTACATAACGGCATTGAGATTCCACGTCTGGGTCTAGGCGTTTATAAAATGACAAATCCCGAAGAAGCAGTAAAGGCGATGACTACGGCTCTTCAAGTAGGTTATCGTGCAATCGATACTGCTTCTTTATATGCCAATGAAAAAGAGGTCGGCGAATCGGTTCGGGCATCTGGTTTAAAACGTGAAGATGTTTTTGTTACAACCAAAGTGTGGAACGCCGATCAAGGGTATGATCAGAC
>NZ_JBFUJC010000195.1:0-5941 GCF_056401595.1 Paenisporosarcina sp. P4_E4_2
CGATATGTCTGAACAATTGTATACCATGAAAGAAGCTATGCTCTACAGCCAGCGAATTGCCCAGTTGTCGAAAGCGCTTTGGAAAGCGGTCGAAAAGGATTGGCAACAATGGATAAAACCTTATGACTTGAATATTAATGAGCATCATATTTTATGGATTTCATATCATTTAAAAGGGGCTTCCATTTCAGATGTTGCAAAGTTTGGTGTAATGCATGTGTCTACTGCATTCAACTTTTCAAAAAAATTGGAAGAACGTGGGCTTTTGTCTTTTTCAAAACGAGAAGATGACAAGCGGAATACGTATATCGAGCTTACTGAACAAGGTGAAGAATTATTAATTAAAATGATTGAGCATTATCACGATTCTCAGCACGCTGTTATTGAAGGTTCAATGCCTCTTAAAGATTTATACGGGCGTTTCCCCGAATTCATGGAAGTCATGGCAGTTATCCGAAATATTTATGGAGATGACTTTATGGAAATCTTCGAACATTCATTTAAAAACATTGATCAATCCTTTGATGAAAAGATTGGTAACATTAAACCGGCCGTTACAAACAAGAGTTAATATAGCAACGTTTGAAAACGCTATCTAATTTGTAATAAATATTGGCTTGCTTTTTCTATCAAAACATCGTAATGTATGTATCTGCAAGTACATTATTTTACAATAGGAGATGCATACAGTGCACTGCTGGAAAACCATCAATGTAAAAAAACAATACGGATTTGATCGTATTTTCATGTTATCGTCATTACTCGTCGTTGCCGTATTTTCACTTTTTTATGTGTTGCTCGAAATTTTACACGACAATCGCCTTTCGGATGATCGATTCGCTGTTTTTTTACTGAGTTTCTTGTTATTGTATCCGGTTCATAAGAGTCTTCACTTTTTACCATTGATTCGATATCGGAATCGCATACACTTCTCAGTAAAAAAACAATTCAGCTTTATGCCTATATTATCGATTCGCATAAAAGAGCCTGTACCTAAAGCACTTTTCTTGTTTGCTTTACTTGCTCCGTTTTTCATTATTAACAGCCTGCTGATTACTGGTGCATTCATGATGCCCGAATTTGGTCATTATTTTACGATGTTGCTAGCTTATCATTGTGGTCTCTGTCTGATTGATTTGTTATATATTAAAAATCTTGCCCGTTCACCCAAAAAAGCTTTAATTGAAGAAACGGAAACGGGATATGAAATTCTTGTTCCTCCAGCTACCTTTTAAACGGATTGCTGTTCTTTTTTTCTTGATTTTGATATGCTTGTGAAGATTGGCAGAGGGGAGGAATAAACTTGATTATCGCAGTTGTAGTACTATTCTCGATTGTGTATTTATTCCAGATTAATCGCATGACTTATGCATTATGTGCGCAACGAGAAATTCCTGAAGAGAAACAAAATAAGATTTTCCGAACCATTAATGTATTGGTGACGATTTTACTTGTTTCCTTTTATGTAGAAATATTATTGACCGCATAAAAAAGTCCATTCGCCTGACTCCAGGCAAATGGACTTTTTCTTTTTGAAAAGCAAAGAATACTTTTTAAAGAAACCCACAAATTAAGAGAGCCTCTCTGTTCAGCTTCAGCGTAAGTTCGGACAGTCGTTTCACTACTTCATCCGAAAATATTCTTTTCCGATAGTTTATGCAACGCCAATGTCGGTCTATCTCAGCCGTTACTGATTTTTAAATTAGCACAAAAATGCTGCACCTACGATGATCAAAAGAATAAATAATACAACGATTAAAGCAAAGCTGGATTGATGCTGGAACCCACCACTCACTTCGCACACCCCCTTCCTCTTTGTTATCGTATGCTCTTGTGTTCAACAAGCGTAGGCATATGAGGGAACCATTTTTGTTTTTCCGTCGTCTATGGTATAGTAACAACGGCAATAAGAAGATAGTTAGGAGAGATTTCCCATGAAAAAAACCGTATTAACATTGACATTAGCAGCATCTGTATTAGCTTTATCAGCTTGTAATGGCGACTCAGCGTCAGACGACAAACCAATTGTCACGTCTAAAGCTGGAGATATTACGAAAAACGAACTTTATGAAGAAATGAAAGAATCCGTTGGTAAACAAGCACTTCAAGTTTTAATCATTGAAAAAGTATTAGCTTCAGAATATGAAGTTTCAGACAAAGAAGTAAAAGCTCAATTTGACAAAGAGAAAAAAGAAATGGGCGAAAGCTTTGATCAATATCTTGCACAACAAGGTCAAACAGAAGAGAGCTATAAAAAATACATTCGTTTGAACTTATTGCAAGAAAAAGCTTTAACTGAAGACGTTAAAGTTACCGACAAAGAAGTAAAAGCTCAATACGAAAACATGAAAACAGAATTAAATGCACGTCATGTATTAGTAGCAGACGAAGCAACTGCGAAGGAAGTTAAAGCGAAGCTTGATGGTGGCGCTGATTTCGCTACTGTAGCAAAAGAATATTCAACTGAGCAAGCAGCACAGCAATCAGGTGGCGAACTTGGCTGGTTTACTCCAGATAAAATGGTAAAAGAATTCTCTGATGCAGCATTGGCATTGGAAATTAACAAAATCAGTGAGCCAGTAAAAACTAAATTTGGCTATCATATTATCCAAGTAACGGACAAGCGTGAAGCTAAGGTTGGTTCATTTGAAGATGAAAAAGCAGAAATAACTAAAACCTTAAAATTGCAAAAAGCTGATCAAAGCACTTTGCTACCTAAAGTATCGAAGTTAATGAAAGAAGCAGATATCAAGATTAACGATGAAGACTTAAAAGGTGCAATCGATCAAATGTTAAATCCAGAGCCAGCAGAACCTGAAGCTGCTGAATAATAATGTGTACAGGAAAGGCGCTTCCCATTTGAGGAAGCGCCTTTTTGTTATGTGCTATGTTAACTTTCACGGTTGTTAACTGAGCCTTCTTGTTATTTATCATTGTTAATCTTTGCATAACTAACTACCTAATACACGTTTTCTTATTCAAACGTTGGTTTATAAAATGAACGATTGTCGAGTGGGAATAGACGCTCGGAAAACTCTCCAGGGTTCGTTTTCTTTAATGCTCGATCCAGCATATTCATCTTCGCATCGATATTATCAATATAGTGAAGAATTTCTGCCTCACGCAGCATTGGTTTTTTAGGACTGCCCCACTCTTCTTTCCCGTGATGCGACAAAACCATGTGCTGGAGAAGCATGACTTCTTCCCCTTCAATTTGTAACTCCTCTGCCGCTTTTGAAATCTCATTGACCATGATTGTAATATGGCCTAACAAATTCCCTTCGATGGTATAAGAAGTTGCGATTGGCCCTGATAACTCGGTAACTTTTCCTACATCATGCAAAATAATGCCTGCATAGAGTAAATCTTTATTCAATGAAGGATACAAATCACATAATGATTTACCAAGCTTTAACATCGATACGACGTGGTCAATTAAACCAGAGACATAATCGTGATGATTTTTCGTTGCAGCAGGATAAGTCATGATGGACGCTTGATGTTTTTTCAACAAGTGACGCGTTATTCGCTGAATCTGTGGATTCTTCATTTCAAAGAAGAATTGCATTAACTCCTCAAACAATACTTCTTTCGCTTTTTCAGCAGATGGCACAAGGTCACTTAATGAAATTCCTTCATCATCTTTTACAACTCGAATGCTTTTGATTCGCAATTGGTTTTTCCCACGGTAATGTTGTATCTCTCCACCTACACGAACAATTGCTTCCGCATGATACAACGCTTCATGCTCTTCATTTGTATCCCAGAGCTTCGCTTCGATATCTCCACTTTTGTCCTGAAGAATAAGGGTCATAAAAGGGTTTCCGGTCGTTGTGAATGCCTTTATAGATTGCTTGATTAATAGATTATGATCGACAGTTTCGCCCACTGCTAAGTTTGAAATACCTTTACCTTTCATACCGGCGATACACTCCTTTCCTTTTGCAACAATGCAACATCTATGATGTGTGCATCAGTCCATATTGCCGTCATCTCTTCATGACAAGTGAAATACAAGAATTGATGATGGTTTTCTAAATCTGACATTAATTGTACCATTTGTTTCACACGGAAACGATCGAAATGGACAAATGGATCATCCATTACGAATGGGAAAGGCACGGATCCAACCAATGATTCCGCCAAAGCGAATCGCATGGCAATATACGCTTGTTCTTTCGTAGCTTGACTCAATTCCGCAATTCGATAACGCATGCCTTGTGAATGGACCGCTTCGAAAATTCCCTCATCATTAACTTCAAGTGACTCATATCGTCCATTTGTTAAGTGCGTAAAGAACTGCTGTGCTTTTTCAAGAACAAATGGGAGTCTATTTTCTTTTAAATTGTGCATCGTTTGCCTGATGGCTTCCGATACAACTTTGTTGATGGACCATTTATGTGCAAGTTCTGCGAGTTCAGTTTTCTTTTGTTCAAATTGTTGTAGCATATACCCATAATTTTCATCACTAAGCATTGAGCTAGTTTGCTGTCTCAGTAATGCTTTTTCCTCCAATAAGTCTTGGCGGGATTTGGTAAGATTATTTGCTTGTTCCTTTAATTGAGTCAACTGGGCTTCTTGTTCCTCATGATTTACAGTAGACATTGCGATTTCACCAATTGATTTGAGTTGCGCTTGAATCGACTGGTATTCCTGTTGAAGGGTTTGTTTCAGACGGTATGCTACGTCGGCTTCATAAAATCCACGTTCAGAATCGACTTGCGCTTCACTCCACAACTTTTGTACGTCTTCAGACAAGGCATCAAACAACTTCTCTTTTTCTGATAGCTGAGCTTCCCATTCTTTCATTTTTACTTGATACATTTCATGCTCTTTTCGATTTGTTTTTGCATTGTTGCAGATCTCACGCAACCGATGATAAGCATGCTCTTTTGAAAGTGCCTCTCCCGTTGCTTCGGACATTTTTTTAAGTCGTTTTTGAATTTTTTCTTCAAGAGATTGAACATCCGTCAATTTTTGTGAAATTGATTGTTGCTGTTCCTGAATATGACGAATGCGTTTAAACAGTTCTGGGAACAATTTCGGATGCAATAGCTCTGTAAATCCATGAAGCTGAAGAAAATCCGATAATGTCTCTTTCGCTTCCTCACATTTTGCCTCTTGAATACCGATACTTTGCTCTACCTTCACCGTCAACCGATGTTGATCTTGAAGTTTTTCTTTGAGCTGATCCATTCGTTCATTATACAATCTTACCCGATTGGCCAAATGCTCCGTACTGGACAATTCCTGTTCTAGTGCTGCAATTTGCGATGAATAATCATCGGGTTTCCTGTCAGATGTACCTTGGTTCATCTTGTTCAATAACACAAAAATAAGTCCGGCTAACACAATTCCACCAATCGCGATCGTCCAGTTTCCTGAAAGAATAGCCCCTAGAATGGAGGCTATACAAATCATGATGGTGATAATTTGGGGAATGTTTGTCGTCACTGCTGCCGGCTGTGTCTCCAGTTGCTGGCGGGCTTTCAACTCGGCCACTTGTCTTATCAGTTTTTGCACATTTCCGCTTTGTTGTTGCTCCATTTCAGTAGGTGCAGACGCACGAAGCTGTTGCATTCTACTTTCAATTTCTTCTCTTTCGATTTTTGTTCGTTCCCAGCTTTGTCGTTCAAATCGAATAGCCTCTTCGGCTTGTTGCAATCGATGCATTACTTGTTGAAAGTGCTCTTCTTTTTGAAGGGATACATCCATAGCTATCACTTGAGAAAAATGGGACTTGTCTTTGACCCCCAACATTCGCGCTTGCTGTTGTATGTCGGCTTTCGCTTGTTCAAGGTCACTCGTTAGCTGTTGCTTTCTAAGCAGCCAATGATGCCATTCAGACTCCTTAGCCAATAACTCTTCTTTTTCCCGTGTTTGTTCATACGACCATAATTCATTCAATTGCTCTAGTTGTTGTTGAATAGCAGATTGTAGC
>NZ_JBFUJC010000196.1:0-5866 GCF_056401595.1 Paenisporosarcina sp. P4_E4_2
GGCCATACGCGCGGTGAATCAATTGCCTGAAGTAGACACTCATAGTTTAGTGGGTGTTGAACGGTCTAGAATTGATGCAGGAGTATTGTGCGTCCATTCAAAAGCGAAAGAAGGCTATGATTCCTTAATTTTTGATCCGACTGTTTTACCCACAGGCATCGAATGTTCTGGGGATGAAATCCTGCCATTCCGCAAAGATACCTATTCAGTTTCCTATGAAAAACGTAAAAAAGGCGAGCGAGGGAAAGTTATGCACGGATAAAAGGGTAGCTGTCCACACTTTGTGTATAGATTAGGATAATGAGGGGTTATCCACAAGTGGATAAAGAAGAACTTATCTGTTTCTGTTTCGGCATCGCTGCGCTAGCTTCKAAACTTGAAAGAGCTTTGCAACGCTGAGCTRCTTCGTCGGAATGACTTCTTTTTGTAAAGGCTATGTCAAAACAGCGGAGACTCCAGCGGAAAGGCAGCTGTTTTGCAAATATAACCAGCAAGATTTAATATAGCTTTTGTGAAAAATCAACGTAACAGTTAACAGAGCTTGTTTCGTTATTTTTACAAGGATTGTGGCATACACTATTAATTGCCTTCATAATTTAATCAACATAAAGGAGAATAGACCGTTATGAGCATTGCTGTGATATACGGGAGTACCCGACAGAATGGAAATACAGAGCATTTAACCAAATTTGCAATCGACGGAATTGAAGTTGAACAAATTTATTTGCGAGATTATAAAATTGAACCAATTGACGACCGCCGCCATTCGGAAAGTGGCTTTTCAGATGTGAATGATGATTACAACGGGTTAGTGGAGCGGATGATGAAACATGATACCTTCATATTTGCGACACCGATTTATTGGTACAGTATGACTGGGACCATGAAAAACTTTATTGATAGATGGTCTCATACTATGCGGGATGAGAAGTTCCCGGGTTTTAAAAATCAGCTTGGTACGAAAAAAGCTTATGTCATTGCTGTAGGTGGCGACACCCCTCACGTAAAAGGCCTTCCTCTAATTCAACAATTCAATTATATATTTCAGTTTATGGGAATGTCTTTCGAAGGGTATGTTCTCGGAAAAGCAAGTCGTCCCGGTGATATTTCAGAAGATTTTCGTGCAATCTCCGCGGCCACAGAGCTCAATCGGAAATTAAAAAAATAATACGGAATGTATACAAAGAGAGAGTGCTGTGTATCAATGGATTACTGGGATTTTAAATGTCCTATTAAGCCAAAAGATATATGGCACTTTTTAGGTTGGCTATCGGTCTTTATTACTAGTTTCTTGAATTTTCTATCTTCGTTGCGTACGAAACCTAATTTTTATTGTATGATAAGAGGATTAAAACCTTTTGAAATGGTCATAACATAGAAATACATAAGGATCGGAACGGGAGGAATCGAGTATGAGTGAGGCAGTCTTACTGCAACGGGAAGCGATGGATGTGTTAAAACAAACAAGTCGTACATTTTTCATTCCCATTAACTTTTTGGAACCTACGTTAAGAAAAACGGTGGCGTCTGCGTATTTATGTATGCGAGCGATTGATGAAATCGAAGATCATCCATCCATGAAGGCCGAAACCAAACGTCAATTACTAACGTCGATCAGCGAAATTATGAAAACAACATTTGACCCTGAAAAATACCGAGCACTTATACGTCCTTATCAAAACTTGCTTCCTATTGTGACGCAACGCCTCGGTGACTGGATTTTATTGTGTCCGCCAGATGTGGTGGAAAAGGTAAAAGAGTCGACTGCTGTTATGGCGGAAGGTATGGCCAAATGGGTGGACAAGGACTGGCGTATCAAAACCAAAGAAGATCTTGATGATTACACGTATTATGTAGCAGGACTTGTGGGATGCATGCTGTCCGATTTGTGGAAATGGCATGATAATACAGAAACCGACCGGGAAAAAGCAATTGCTTTTGGACGAGGGTTGCAAGCTGTAAACATTCTGCGTAATCAAGATGAAGACTGGGAACGTGGAGTACGTTTCTTACCTGATGGGTGGGAGCGTGAGGATTTATTTTTATATGCAAAGCAAAACTTGGCAATGGGAAGCGATTATGTGAAAGATATTAACAATCGTGGCATTACGATGTTTTGTAAAGTGCCGCTGGCTTTGGCGAACAGTACGTTAAAAGCGATGAAAATCGGCCGAGAAAAAATTTCTCGAAAAGAAGTCGAATCGATTGTTACTGAACTAGAAAGCCAACATTACATCAAGTGAAAAGTGCCAGAAACCAATGGTGGGAAGATTTTAATGTCCCTTGTACCTATTGGAATCTGGCACTTTGTTTAGTTATCTCGCTTGTGCTGATATACCGAGCTGAGTAAGACAAAGTTGTTTAGAATAGAAAAACGAGCGGTGCCTGGCCAAGGAGTTGGCTAGATACCGCTCGTATTTATTGTTGTGCTTTTAAATAGATGGCAGCGAATAGCTTGGCAGTCATCAACATGGCTTTTTCGTCAAAATCAAACTGTTCATGGTGGTGGGGAAATACGCACGATTCGACTTGTAATTTTGCACCCACAAAGAAATAGGCTCCCGGCACAACTTGTGTGTAGTAACTGAAATCTTCTACAGGCATGACTGGCATTGTTTCAATGACTGCATCTGCTCCGTAAAGTTCATAACCTGCCTGTCGGACTGTATCCATCGCTTCGGCATGGTTCCATAATGCGTCGTAGCCATTTTCAATGGTGACAATTGCTTTTGCGCCAAGGCCCATTGCCACATTTTCAGCGATTTCGCGCACTCGACGGCTGGCCAATTTGCGCAGCTCCGGATCGAATACCCGAATGGTCCCTTCGAGGACCGCTTCACTTGGAATGACATTGTCGGCATCGCCGGCATGAAATTTCCCTATCGAAACGACTAGTTCCTTTAAAGGATCTGTATTTCGACTGACGATGGTTTGCAAGGCCACCATGATATGGCTCGCTGCCAATATGGGATCGACGCCGTTATGCGGTTCAGCTCCATGTGTTCCGAATCCGCGTACCACTATTTTAATCGTATCTTCAGAGGCTTGAAGAAAACCATTCCGTACATATACATAACCGCTTTCCATTTTGCTTTGCAAGTGGGCACCGTAAACGAGGTCAACCCCTTCAAGACAACCGTCTTCAATCATGGCTCGCGCTCCGCCCGGGGATAATTCTTCTCCGAATTGATGGATGAGCACGATATTGCCTGGCAATTCCTCTTTCACTTCCATCATTGCTTTCGCAAATCCAAGCAAAGCTGAAGTGTGCCCATCATGTCCGCATGCATGCATCACTCCGGGTACGGTCGATTTATAAGGAACTTCTTTCATATCTTGAATGGGCAATGCATCAAAGTCCGCTCGGAAGGCAATGGTCTTTCCTGGCTTACCGCCTCTGATTGTACCGACGACACCTCGTCCTCCTACTCCGCGTTTCACTTCCACTCCCATTGATTCTAACTGAGCAGCGATGAATGCTGGAGTCTCTACTTCCTGGTGGGACAGTTCGGGATGCATATGTAAATGTCGACGAACAGCGACCATTTCATCAAAGGATTGTTCCAATTTATGTAGCAATAGTTTTTCCATTGTCATTCCTCCAAGCGTGTAATCTAGATTATAAATTATTGTAACAAATCGCCAGTTAATTTTGAATGTTTATGCAATCAAGTGAAAAGGTGATCTACGGACGAGACAGTTTGCTTTTAACTCACCAATCGATTGGTTAAAATAGTTTAGTGCGTTGAAAGTCAGGACAGTAGCTTTCGCGATTTCACCACACGTACATTGCTTGTCTAGAAGACAAATTACTTCTCATATGGGAAGTGGATTTTTATACACACGATGAATAGGAGGAAATCATATTGGCTACATCTCTACAAGGTAAGAACGCCATTATTACAGGTGCAGGCCGCGGCATTGGCCGTGCCATTGCCGTTGCTTTAGCTAAAGAGGGAGTGAATGTTGGACTCCTTGCTCGATCTGAAGAACATTTACTACAAGTAGTAAAAGAAGTGGAAGGAACAGGTGTGAAAGCAGTTCTCGCAACCGCTGACGTTTCTTCAAATGACGAAGTGACACGTGCAATTGAGTCATTGACGAATCAACTGGGTACAGTCGATATATTGATTAATAATGCAGGCATTGCGAAATTCGGTAAATTTATGGAGCTTGAAATTGCTGAATGGGAAAAGATCATTCAAGTAAATTTGATGGGTGTTTATTATGTGACTCGTGCTGTTTTGCCGGGAATGATTGAGCAACAAGCGGGAGACATTATCAATATTTCCTCTTCTGCAGGGCAAAAAGGCGCACCGATTACAAGTGCATATAGCGCTTCGAAGTTTGGGGTTCTTGGGATCACTGAATCACTCGCAATGGAAGTACGTAAGCACAATATCCGTGTCACCGCGTTGACGCCAAGTACAGTAGCTACAGATTTAGCAATCGACAATGAATTGACTGATGGCAATCCGGATAAAGTGATGCAACCAGAAGATATTGCAGAATTTATCGTTGCCCAATTAAAATTAAACAAGCGAATCTTTATAAAAGAGGCGGGACTGTGGTCAACCAATCCATAGAATCTCTAAAATGATGTCAGGGGATGGGCGAATTTCGCCATCCGTCTGGCATTTTTTATTGCAATTAACGTTTATAACTGAGACCACAATTTGATGATGATAGTTGGAAAAGTGAAATATGGGTATCCTTTTATTACAGAATCTGAGAAATCATTTTTGATTCAGATTTAATCTATGAAATCACTTTAGCCCAAAGTTGCCCGCCCATTAAATTTTTTCAAAACGTGTAGAATCTCCTGTTGATTGGGTATGGATAAAGGAATATCATATAATTTAGAATTTCTTTTATTGGAGAGTGAATGTATGAATCGGATTTTTACTATTCTTGTACTGGTCGGGGTACCATTAACATTTGTGGCATCATTATTACATTGGTCGAGTATTGCCATGTTTATTATTTGTTCGGTGACTGTTATCGCGATATCTAGCTTTATGGGACGAGCGACTGAAAGTTTGGCAGTGGTCAGTGGGCCTCGAATTGGTGGGTTACTGAATGCCACGTTTGGGAATGCGGTAGAGTTGATTATTTCTATCTTTGCCCTACAAGCTGGTTTAATTGGCGTCGTATTGGCGTCTTTGACTGGTTCGGTACTCGGGAACTTATTGTTAGTTGGAGGACTTTCCTTCTTCATGGGTGGACTGAAATTTAAACGCCAGAAATTTAGCATCCATGATGCCCGTCATAATTCTGGATTACTCGTTTTCGCAGTTATTGTGGCGTTCGTTATTCCGGAAATTTTTTCTATGTCCATGAATGAATCGAAAACGTTGCAGTTAAGCGTCGGGATTTCAATTATCATGATCGTTCTGTATTTAGCTGGACTGGTTTTCAAATTGGTCACACATCGAGGTGTATATGCACACACTGAGGGTGATGGAACAACTGAAGAACATGAAGAACCTGAATGGTCGAAGAAAAAAGCTTTGACCATCTTGCTGCTATCGACACTGGCTGTTGCTTATGTGTCTGAAAATCTAGTTCATACTTTTGAAGCGGTAGGAGAGCAATTTGGATGGTCCGAACTATTCATTGGGGTAATCATCGTTGCGATTGTTGGGAATGCAGCTGAGCACTCATCTGCTATCTTAATGGCCCTGAAAAACAAAATGGACGTTGCCGTGGAAATTGCCATTGGTTCTACGTTGCAAATTGCTATGTTCGTAGCTCCTGTGCTCGTCATTATTTCTTTATTTATGCCTACAGCAATGCCGCTAGTTTTTACCATGCCGGAGCTCGTTGCCATGGCTACGGCAGTTCTCTTAACGATCAGCGTTTCCAA
>NZ_JBFUJC010000197.1:0-5830 GCF_056401595.1 Paenisporosarcina sp. P4_E4_2
ATTGTATGCAGAGCATTGTATGCAGAGCTCCCATTACGGCCGAACCTTGTGGGTCTAATACACTTTCGCGAAGCGTTACATAGATTTTTACTTTTTTCATTGTGTGATTCCTCCTAGACGGGATAGTATGATTTCGTATGCGTCCGTTAATTGACCTAAATCTCTGCGGAACATGTCTTTGTCGAGCTTTTGTTTTGTTTTTTCGTCCCATAAGCGGCACGTATCAGGTGAAATTTCATCAGCTAGCAATACATTGCCTTCATTGTCCCGGCCAAATTCTAGTTTGAAATCAACTAAAATAACACCGATTTCTTTGAAGAATTGCGTCAATATCTCATTTACTTGTAATCCCTTATCATAAAGAGCTTGTACTTCTTCTTTAGAAGCGATGTTCAAAAGCTCGATGTGCTCTTCAGTAATGAGGGGATCACCAAGTTCGTCGTCTTTGTAGTAGAACTCGACGATAGGGCGTGCGAGTTCTACTCCTTCATCCAGTCCGAGGCGCTTAGCTAAACTGCCCGCTGCGACCTGGCGAACCACGACTTCGATTGGAATGATGTCAACTTTTTTCACTAATTGCTCATGATCGGATAATTGCTCAACGAAATGAGAATCAATACCTGCAGCTTTCAATTTTTCAAACAGTAAAGATGTGATTTGGTTATTCAATGTACCTTTTCCTGCGATTTCAGCTTTCTTTTCTCCGTTAAACGCAGTTGCACTATCCTTGTATTCCACAAAAAGAATATCTTCTTTGTCTGTTGTATATAATCGTTTCGCCTTACCTTCATACAAAAGCTGACCTTTTTCCACGTGTATTCCCCCGATTAGTTTAGTCCGAGACGTTCGAAAATCATATCGACATGTTGGATATGGTAGTTATAGTCAAAGCAATCGTCCAATTCTTCTTTAGACAATTGAGAAGTAATGGTTTCGTTCTGTTCAACGACACCACGGAAAGCAATTTGGTTTTCCCAAGCTTCCATCGCACAAGGTTGAACTGTATCATACGCTTCTTCACGAGCCATTCCTTTGTCAATCAAGGCAAGAAGAACGCGTTGTGAGTAAATCAAACCGAGTGTGCTGTCCATGTTGCGTTTCATATTGTCTGGGAATACCGTCAAGTTTTTTACGATGTTTCCGAAACGATTTAGCATGTAGTTTAAAGCGATTGTCGCATCCGGTAAGATGACACGCTCAGCTGAAGAATGTGAAATATCACGTTCATGCCACAAAGACACATTTTCATAAGCAGTCAACATATATCCACGAATCAATCGTGCAAGACCAGTCATGTTTTCAGAACCAATCGGGTTACGTTTATGTGGCATAGCAGATGATCCTTTTTGACCTTTTGCAAATGATTCTTCCACTTCACGTGTTTCCGATTTTTGCAGTCCACGAATTTCAGTTGCAAACTTCTCTACAGACGTTGCAATCAATGCCAGTGTGCTCATGTATTGTGCATGGCGGTCACGTTGCAATGTTTGTGTCGAGATTTTTGATGCTTCGATTCCTAAGTTTTCACAAACATATTTCTCTACAAATGGATCGATGTTTGCGTATGTTCCAACTGCACCAGACATTTTGCCTGTTTCAATTGATTTTGCAGCTGCTTCAAAACGTTCTACGTTACGTTTCATTTCTTCATGCCATAAGGCAAGTTTCAAGCCGAATGTCGTTGGCTCCGCGTGAACACCATGCGTACGTCCCATCATGACCGTGAATTTATGTTCTTTTGCTTTATTGGCCAAGATTTCAACGAAATTGTTCAAATCTTTACGAAGGATTTCATTTGCTTGCTTGATGATGTAAGAAAGAGCTGTATCAACTACATCCGTAGAAGTCAGTCCGTAATGTACCCATTTACGCTCATCGCCAAGTGTTTCAGATACTGCACGTGTGAAAGCAACAACATCATGACGCGTTTCTTCTTCAATTTCTAAAATGCGATTAATATCAAATGAAGCATTAGCACGAATTTTCGCTACGTCTTCTTTTGGAATATCGCCAAGTTCAGCCCATGCTTCACATGCCAAAATCTCAACTTCCAACCATGCTTGGTATTTGTTTTGTTCTGTCCAAATTGCTCCCATTTCAGGGCGAGTATAACGTTCTATCATATAGTTCTCCTTCTATTCCGACCAAATGCCGGAATCCTCGATTTCTTGTAGCGTTTGATTTATATCGTTTGTCAAAATGGTCACATGCCCCATTTTACGTTTTGTTTTCGCTTCTTCTTTACCGTATAGATGAATGGACCAGTCTGGGTATTTAGAAATCGCGTTCGATAGAGGAACGACGTGTTCTCCAAGTACATTGACCATGACAGTCGGTTGATGCAGGACAGGCTTCCTTAGAGGCCATCCGCAAATTGCACGCACATGTTGATGAAACTGTGATATCGTACTACCTTCTATTGAATAGTGTCCTGAGTTATGAGGACGTGGCGCCAACTCGTTAATCACAATCGTGTCATCTTTCAGCACAAACATTTCAACTGCCAAAGTGCCGACTAATTGTAAATGATCAGCAATTTGTTCTGCTGCTTCTGTAGCTTGTGTCAGAATCGATTCAGTTACACGAGCAGGTACAATCGTTTCGTGTAAAATATGATCTTTATGAATATTTTCACCTACAGGCAGGCAATAGGTTTCCCCGTTTCCATTACGCTGTACGATAACTGAAATTTCTTTAACGAATGGCACGAACGCTTCCGCAACACACGCACCGTGATTGAATAATGGTTCCGCCAGTATTAAATCGGCTTCCGATTCGAGCTTTACTTGACCTTTGCCATCGTAACCGCCGTATGCGGTTTTGACGATACAAGGGAAACCAACCTCATTAATACATGCTTTCAGTTCCACAATACTTGTCGCAACTATATAGTCTGCAACCGGTACACCAGCCTGACAAATTTCAGCTTTTTCTGTAATTCGGTTTTGTGTTATACGGACAAGTTCTGCCCCCTGAGGAATATAAGCATATTCAGCTAACCGCTTCAGTCCTTCATAATCAATATTTTCAAATTCGTACGTAATGACATCACTGACATCTGCTAGCTCTTCTAATGCCGTCTGGTCATTATAAGGTGCAACAATTCGTATATCCGCGATTTGACCGCAAGGCGATTCCATACTTGGATCGAGCACTGCAATTTTGAATCCGGCTTCCTTGGCAGCCAAAGCCATCATTCGACCTAATTGACCTCCACCAATAATTCCGATTGTTTGTCCTGGTGAAATGGTTTTGATCATATGAGGTCACCGTTGCTTTCAAATACTTTGTCTTTCGTCGCTTCACGTCTTAAGTCTAAATTGTGTGCTAAGGTTTGATCGGTCATTGCTAGCATTTGAGCAGCAAGCAATCCTGCGTTCGTTGCTCCAGCTTTGCCGATAGCGACTGTCGCAACAGGAACGCCACCTGGCATTTGAACTATGGATAGTAACGAATCAAGACCATTCAATGCTTTTGATTGAATAGGAACCCCAATAACCGGTAACGTCGTTTTCGCTGCAACCATACCCGGTAAATGTGCGGCTCCGCCAGCTCCCGCAATAATCACTTGAATTCCTCGTGTTCTTGCTGACATCGCATACTCAAACATTAAATCTGGCGTGCGATGCGCCGACACCACTTTTTTTTCATAAGGGACTTGCAGTTCATCTAATATGTCACATGTATGTTTCATTGTTTCCCAATCACTTGAGCTTCCCATGATCACGCCGATTTTTGCATTCATCTGAAATCGCTCCTTTATTGAAAAGCTTAAAGCGCTACACTAGTTTGACAACGAGATAACACTTGAAGCTAGACATTAATGACAAAAAGTCCCCAAATAAACTGCTCACTATGCATGAAAAGCAGTTTACTTGAGGACTTTAAAGAAAAGGGGTTATGAACGGCTGACATATACATATGCAGACTCACATCCTTATTTTCATCCAAAAGTTGCTTTCCCGCATAGTCCGGTCATTTACGGTGACCTGGTAGAGACGCTAAAGCCAATTCTTTAGCATATATGGGGATTATCGTTGTTCTTATTCATATTTTAACAACCATTAGGACTCGAGTCAACGCTAAAATGCGAACGATAAATTTTCAGAAAACAATATCGTTCGGTTTTTCGCCAGTTTTTAGGTTATTCAGAGATGTACGTACCTTTAAATTGGATGATTTGACGAATTGGGACGATTTCTCCATTCACTTCTTGGAAAATCGGCTCTTCCCTTCGCCCTGTTGGCATATATCCTTCAGTCTGCATACGTTTTAAACAGTCATCAATGGTTTCATTCTCTGCAACTTCAAACCATACAGTCTTTTTCTTCATTTAAATAGTTTTCCTTTCCTTACCGTTTTAACCCAGAATCCACCATGAATAGTTTTCGGCTCATAAGCAATAATGAATGCTTTTGGATCAAGCTCTTTTATCGTTGCATACAGTTTCAATTCATATTTTCGGGGAGTCAGGATTTGCATCGCTTTACGGTTACCTTCAAGACCATTCGCTTCCCAATCAGTTACTCCATATCCTTTATCACGCAAAAGGCGTGGCAAGGTACGATTTTCTTCAGTCGTAATGACATTTACCGTAATATAACCAAGGGCCATCTTCTCTTCAATTTTCGTACCAACAAGGACCCCAGTACCATACCCAACTGCGTAGGCTATAAGGTTTTGGATCTCATTCAAGTTATCCAATACTAATCCAAGACCCACAACATATATAACCACTTCAATTGTGCTGAGAAACGCTGCAAAATAACGATAACCCTTCAACGTCATAATCATGCGCACTGTAAAAAACGAAACATAGACAATATTTATAGTAAATATGATTAATACCATCAAAAGTGCATCATTGCTCATAATAATCTTCCCTTCATGAAAAAACATTAAGCCCCTATCTTATTAGAGAACCCTTTAGAATACAAGAAATTTTGCGGAATTTCTGTAATTGACATTAAAACAAAGCTATYTACTGTTAAAGCGAAAAGCACTGATATGCTAGGAAGTTATTTATATTTCACTTATATTAAATTTGYCCTTTAATGAAAAGATGTAAACTACTTTTAGTTAGTAAGCCATCCAGTCGCTTTGAACCAGCTGATTCAACTGGATGTTCAAGAAAATCCCATCAAATAGAAGAGAGCCATGCAGCGACCGGCAGAATCTCCACCATTCAGGGGTTTGTGATAGTCGATTGTCTCATAACCCAAGTTAAACAGTCGGGTGAAACAAGCTCGTTCGCTTAAAATCAACAGTTGTAAATTTATCAATCAAACTGGAGATTTATCGTGCAGATTGGATACTTTATCGCTCAAACTAGAGATTTATCGTTCAAATCGAAGCATTTATCGCTCAAACTCATCTCACGAGCAAGTAGACTTTCTGAATCAATACCGTCTTTTAATGGACTTTCTATATGTGATCCTTCTCCAACAGAGAAGAGACTTGCAGCGTCAGCGGAATGGCTCCCATTTAGGGGAGGGAATACATGGCTAAAACTCTTAATGGCCTTGTTTCCGCTACGCTCCTGTTCAAACCCTTAAAAACAACACAAAAAAACCGATACCTCGRAAGGTATCGGTTTCTTATTTGCCTAGCGACGTCCTACTCTCACAGGGGGAAACCCCCAACTACCATCGGCGCTAAAGAGCTTAACTTCCGTGTTCGGTATGGGAACGGGTGTGACCTCTTTGCCATAATCACTAGACTTTTTTGAGTGTTTGTTCACTCAAAACTGGATAAACGGGTCATTGAAAACCATTCAAATTCATTTTGGTTAAGTCCTCGATCGATTAGTATTCGTCAGCTGCACACGTCA
>NZ_JBFUJC010000198.1:0-5826 GCF_056401595.1 Paenisporosarcina sp. P4_E4_2
GCACTACGCTGTCCTTCTTGGAAATCCTGCGACTGAAAAGCAAGCTCGCATTGATTTGGAGATTTTAAAATCATCAAACGTTTGGGAAGGAATCGCCAAGCATTCATTATTTAAAGCCTACTTAAAAGACCTTGAGCCAGCACAGCTTTTGAATTCTCCTGTACGAACTACATGTTGTTTCTCCAAAGATGTTCCGGGATTGCAAAAATGCGGTTTCTGTCCTCTTAAATAGTTAAAAATACCCATTTGGACATTGGGATGTTTTAGCAATGACTAAATAGGATAAACCTAACATTAAGAAGATGAAAAGGAGCGTGTCAATGACATGGAAAACATTCAAGGTAAAGTTCAAGAGGAATTAAATAACGTAAGTTCAGAAAAAAAAGAAGAAATCTTAGCGAATTTTTCAACCTTTAAATCTTATTTAGGCGATAAAGTAGCAATGGGTGAAAAATTAGGTCTTGGCGAAGAGCAATTAGCAAAGACTGCTGAAAAAGTAGCAGGCTATTTAGCAAATAATGAAGAGCCTCGTAACAGCGAAGAAAACTTGTTACAAGAATTATGGAAGTCTGGCGATAAAGATCAGCAACATGCTTTGGCTCACATGTTAGTTAATATGGTGAGAAAATAAGCATTTGAAAGGTGTGGATTCGTATGACGAACAACCCTTTTGACGATAAAGAACGTGAAAATCAAAAAGGTCGTAAATTAGACAATCCAGATGTATTGGAAACAGACAAGGAAAGCCTTTTCGATATGCATGAAGACATGCAAACCGTGGATGCTGTTCCTGTTGAAGAATTAAATGAAAAAGTAAAAGATGAAGAAAATAAACGACATTCAAAAGATACTTCTTCAAGTGAAAAACGTTATCCAGAATAAGCGAAAGCCGGACTCTCCTTTTGGAGAATCCGGCTTTTCACATTTCTATCCTCATTCTTCTTCAACTGTTGATGTTGCAGCTTCTTTGATTTCCGCGCGTCTTGCATAAGCATTTTTCAAAATTGTCTTAATCACTGCGTAAGTTGGAATCGCAAGAATAATCCCCCATAACCCGGCAATATTTCCTGCAGCCAAAATGACTGTAATAACGGTCAAAGGGTGAATATCTAGAGCTCTTCCCATGACATTCGGTGAAATTAAATTACTTTCAATCTGTTGTGCAACCAGCATAATAATCGCTACATAAATAGCCATTTGTGGTTCTTGAATGAAACCTATAATAAGAGCAGGAATTACAGAAATATAAGGGCCTAGGAAAGGAATGACATTCATAAACATCCCAAAAATAGCGAGAATGAGTGCATAATCTAGTCCAATAATTAAGTATCCAATCAACAACATCATACCAACTGCAAAACTAACAAATAGTTGCCCCTGAATATAGGATTTCAGTGTGATATCAATATCGACCAATGTTTTACGAATCCATGTTTTCCGTTCCCCACTAAAGAAATTGGCAACAAATGGTGCGAATTTCTCGTGATCTTTCAATAAATAAACAAGGAAAAACGGTATCAATACCAATAAAAATAACCCTTGGAACATGCTTTGAATAAATGTGATTAGCCCAACACCGAATCTTTGTGCAAAGTCATTCAATTTTGAAGACTGATTATCAATTGATTCTTTTATCGATTCAGGTAAACGATTTTTTTGATCAAGTGCATAATCAACCATGGCTTGAACATCTTTAGTAATTTTTGGTGCATCTTCTACTAATGAATTCACTTGCTTTGTAACAGCTGGACCAATCATGAATGAGAGCAACCAAAGGAAAAATCCGATCGCGATAAAGATGGCGAGAATGCTTGTCCATCTCGGCCATCCTTTTGACTCTAAAAAATTAAGCAGAGGTCTCGTTAAATAGAATAAAACCCCTCCAAGCAATAATGGTAAAAATATGGTTTGCCCTATAATGACAAGCGGCGAAAATATCCCTTTAACTTCAATAAACATTCGTATAATAAGTAAAGCCAGCAAAATCCCGACCCCAACTTGAAACCAAAGCTTTTTCGTCAATACATTCACGTCCTATTATGTTTGTTTTTCTTATTATAAGTTATTTTTGGTAATAACGGGTATACATACTTGAAAATGGTTAAGTGAGGACGTTTCTAATGGAATATTACGAGGAACTTCGACATCATATGGTTCACCGTCCCCTTCTCCTACCGGGATCCGATAATGGCGATGAGTTTTATTTTGTTACTGTCGTTTATCAATCAAAGAATTTTACTGGAGAACTTTCAAATATGTGAAGATGAAACACTTAGTTTAGGCTTTTATTTATTAAACATGTTTAGAGTTGTGAGGTTTTGGGTAAACATAATACCGAGGATTTTCTCGCCTACTTTGTTCCTCTTATTTTCGCGCAACAAAACAAAAACTCCAGGCAAAAGATAATTTTGGGAGGAGAAAGTTTAAATGAATTGGTATGAAAAGTTAAATCAATATTTTCCAGTCGAAGAAATGAAATCAAAAGAACATATGGAGACATTACTGAATGAAAAAGGTAATGTTTATATAAAAGATGAAGGTCCAAAACACGTGCTCATGTACGTTGAGTTTAAAAACTTTGTATTTGTGGATTATCTTTTTGTGTCGAAAGAAGCCCGCGGTGAAGGATTAGGTCGCAAACTTCTGAACAAATTAAAAGAAAAGAACAAAGCAATTCTCCTTGAAGTCGAACCTGTAAATTATGAAGATACGGATACCGAAAAACGCCTTAAATTTTACGCCCGGGAAGACTTCAAACATGCATCCCGCATTGGTTATACTCGTCGATCTTTAGCCACCGGCGAAAATACCGTTCTTGAAATACTCTATTGGTCACCTACCGATCAGGATGAAGAAGAAATTTATAACGCAATGAAGTGGACTTATGAAAATATCCATACCTTTAAAGATGAGCAGTTTTATGGTGATTCATACGACCCTTCCAGCGAGGTACTCGTCTTTAAGACAGACAAAAAACCAAATATGCTTGAATCTTATTAATACAGTACAGACGAAAGAGCCGTTCATTCCGGTCCTTTCGTCTTTTTTGCGGAAACGGCTGACTTAGTCGTTTTCATTTTTGTATAGATAGTAGTCTTGGGCATGCACTACTTTAAAACCCACGGATTCATATAAATTCAAGGCATGAGCATTTTTTGTTTCCACTTCCAGATACACGGAATGGCCTTGCATACTTTGTTCTTTGACGACTTTTTGGAGCACTTTTCGACCTGTACCTTTCCCCTGAAAATCAGGAAGAATGGAAAAACCATAAATCCATGCTTGCCCGTCTTCACGCTTAATACGAATCTTTCCGATTGTTTGAGTGTCCACTTCGATCATTAACATATCGGTATCTTCATCGCTTTCTATTCTGCTTTCCATCGCTTTAGCATCTTCCTCTAGTACACCGAACGCCTCGACGTCCAAACGAATTCTCATGTCCAGATCTTCATGCTTTGCCTCTCGTAAAGTCACACCCTCTACTTCATTAAGAGGTCTTTCCTGCCACTCCATTTGGTGTTCGGAAAATGCAGGAACGGCGTCATGTTTATTCAAAAAGGCCATCGCTTCCTGAGATCCAGCTGGTGCGTTGAGCAAAATTTTCTTGAATTTCTGTTGTTTTGCTTTTTCCATCGCTTTCAGAAACAAACGATTAAAATGACCTTTCCGGCGTTTGCTTGGCTTTACCATACCGCATACTTCCGCAGTTGAACCAAAAGCGTAAATCCCTAAAAATGCAACTAGTTCATTTTCTTCATAATAAAGAAAGTCACGTTCCTCCAAATCACGGGTCCTTAGCATTTCCCAGTTCAGTTTCAGTTGTATCCCATCATGTGCTTCACATTCTTTTTGAAGAGTCTCAATGTCTTGCAATTGTTTTGTCGTTAACATATATTTCTCCTTCTATTCTGATTATTTCTACATAAAAATAGCTTCCCACATTTTAGAGCGGGAAGCTACTGATTATTTAGGTTTTGTATAACTTGCAATCGCTGTGGCAATTTGGTCTTCAATTGGCGTCACAGCTGCCAAATCATTATTAATCAGAATGGAGAATGTCAGCAACTCACCATCTTTTGTGGTTGCATATCCAGATAAGGCAGATACGGCGGTTAATGTACCTGTTTTTGCTTTCACATTTCCGACAGTAGGTTCAGTTTTCATTCGATTGCGTAAAGTTCCTCCGGTAAAACGGTCACTTATCCCTGCAACTGGCAATGAAGATAAGAATGTTTTGTACCATGGCTCATTTTGTACAGCCACAAGAAGATTTGTTACTTCATTGGAAGGAATCAAATTGACGTGAGACATGCCCGAAGCATCGCGGATCATGATTGTTTCCATATTCAAACCCATTTCCTCTGAATTCTCTTCTATCACCTGAAGTCCCTTCTCCCAGCTTCCTTCCCCGTAAACCACTTTGCCCATTTCCTTTGCCAATACTTCAGCGTGTCCGTTATTGCTAAGTTTCATAAAAGGAATGAATAGTTCTTTCAGTGCCATTGAGTTTTTAAAAGTCAGCAATTGAGCATCACTAGGCGTTTTGCCTAACGTGATTTTGTGCTTACCGACAAATTTAATACCTTGTTCCTCCAAAGATGTCTTGAACAAGTCCAACGCATAATAGGAAGGCTCCCAAATCGCAATCCATTCACGGGTGACAGTGCCGCCCGCTGGGACTGTTCCCTCAATAATGATATTGTTCGATCCATGTTGCCGTTCAATTGTTATGTCTTTCACTTCTCCGGCAGCAACCGTTTTAGAACGATTGATGATGTTTACCACATCAGTTTCAGGCAATACTTTAATCTTTGCCGGTTCACCGACAATTGAATTTGGATGTGCTTCCACAATTACTGTACCTGCATCATAATCTGCATTCGGAGATGCCGTTAGTGCTGATACTTGTGCAGCGTAATAATAGGATTCATCCGTCCAAGTAATATCCTGCGACAAGCGGACATCGTCATACCAGGTATCGTCACCGATTAAGTTTCCATTTATCTTCTTAATACCACGAGCTGCAAGATCCTTGGCAAATACGTCGAAGTCCTGCTTTAACAACGTAGGATCCCCTTTACCTTTCAAGTACAAATCTCCAGACAACATTCCCGCTTTTACAGTGCCATCACTCAACACTTCCGTAGAGAACCTATAATTTTCTCCGAGTGTTTCGAGAGCAGCTGCTCCTGTGAGAAGTTTCATATTCGATGCCGGATGCAACCTCGTTTCACCAAAATGGTCATAAATAAGTTCTCCTGAGTTGGCTTTCCTAATACTCACACCTGTGGTGGCACCGTCGAGACGTTCGTCCTGAAGAATTTTATTAATGCTGATTCCTAATTGGGCATATTCATCTGTTGCAATAGCCGTTTGTTGTTTGGTTTCATCCGTAAATGGATAAAAAGCGAGCATCACTATAAAAAGAGTTAGAATATACTTTTTCACTTTCAACTTCGTTCCTCCTAAAAATAGTATTGGAGAGAGCATATCATAAAATAATTTGAATATTATGTAATTTTTAGAGTGATTGTAAAAAACGTTCTTTTCTCACATGAGCTCYGTCGAATGTCTATTTCTATATATGTGGACTGAATGAAGGTTATGTAAACAAACGGGAGATTTTCACTTCTTTCGTCACACTAAAAAAACTCACTTCAGAAAAGTGAGTCAGACTGTAGACAAACAATAAAATGAGTGAATATAACTGTATACTATTGAAAAAGAGCCTATGCAAGAAAATGTTGATTTCCATTGCGGCGGACGCGTTTCGCGGGCACGGCTTCAGTCTCCTCGTCACTAGAAAAACCGGTGCTCCTACAT
>NZ_JBFUJC010000199.1:0-11100 GCF_056401595.1 Paenisporosarcina sp. P4_E4_2
GTACCAACTGTGCTATCAATTGCTTTCTTATTTACAAACCTTTCAGACGGATGGATTACCATCAGCACTTCAATCGTATGTGTAATCTATTTAGTGCTTGCCCTAAAATATTATCCCAAAAAATAAGTATATTCCTTCTTTGTTCAGCATAAGTTGTTGTACAAAGGGGGATTTTTTTATGCGCATTATTGGACTAGCAATCTCAATATTATTGCTTTCTTATATTATTAAAGTAGATTTACTCGATGGCACAATCTCTCTGGCTGCTTTTACAAAGACAGAACCTGATTGCGTTCAACAAGAAGACTATGATGTGTTTCCTGTTCAAGCTCTCGAAGGAGATACCGTATTATCATTGTTTGGCGTGTACCCTTCAGAAGTATGGGTGAGCTTCCCCGAACGGTTGGAAGCTTTCTATAAAGAAAATCCTCATTTGCGAAACCAAGCATTGCAAGCAGGAGAAATAATAAAGGTTCCAATTTACAAAGACATGCCATTATCTTGCTCATAATTTTCCAAGTAACGTTTCTTCCTTGTCATATCCTTTTCATGACTGCTAAAATAAAGAATAGTGAAGGCTATGAGCCCGAAAAGGAGAGAATTTTCATGAGTGAAATTATTCACCGTTCCAAAACTCGACCGGTTCGTGTCGGCGAAATTACAATTGGTGGCAGTAATGAACTATTCATACAAAGTATGACCACAACAAAAACACATGATGTTGAAGCAACAGTTGCAGAAATTCTGCGTCTGGAAGAAGCGGGATGTCAAATTGTTCGCGTTGCATGTCCGGACGACCGTGCTGCTGATGCTATTGCTGAAATTAAAAAACGTATTCATATTCCACTTGTTGTGGATATTCATTTTGATTATAAATTAGCATTGAAAGCCATTGAAAATGGCGCGGATAAAATCCGTATCAATCCGGGTAACATTGGTCGACGTGAAAAAGTGGAAGCTGTTGTTAATGCAGCTAAAGCGAAAGGCATTCCAATCCGTATTGGTGTAAATGCTGGATCACTTGAACGCAAAATCATCGAGAAGTATGGCTATCCTACTGCCGACGGTATGGTTGAAAGTGCACTGCATCATATCAAAATTCTAGAAGACTTGGATTTCCATGATATTATCGTATCTTTAAAAGCTTCTGATGTGAGTTTGGCAATTGAAGCTTATGTGAAAGCTTCACAAGCATTCGACTACCCGCTCCACCTTGGGATTACGGAATCAGGTACTTTAGTCAACGGATCAATCAAGAGTGCTGCCGGACTTGGTGCACTATTAAGCCACGGAATCGGTAACACATTACGAGTGTCTTTGAGTGCAGATCCAGTCGAAGAGATAAAAGTTGCACGTGAGTTATTAAAAGTGTTTGGACTTTCATCAAATGCAGCAACTTTGATTTCATGCCCAACTTGCGGTCGAATTGAAATCGACTTGATTTCCATTGCGAATGAAGTGGAAGAATACATTTCCACTATTAAAGCACCGATTAAGGTCGCTGTTCTTGGTTGTGCGGTAAATGGACCAGGGGAAGCCCGTGAAGCCGATATCGGCATTGCAGGTGCTCGTGGCGAAGGATTGTTATTCATGAAAGGAAAAACAGTCCGTAAAGTGCCAGAAGCAACTATGGTAGAAGAATTGAAAGTGGAAATCGATAAGATTGCACAAGAATACTTCGACAAACAGGAAAAAGAAAAATTAAACGCGTAAAGGAGTTTTAGCATATGTCTAACTACCGATTTGGCATCGATATAGATGGTACGGTCACATGCCCGACTTCTTTACTACCCCATATCAATAAAGCTTTTGAATGTAACTTGGTACTGGATGATATTAAAGAATACGATTTAACGAAAGCTTTTCCTGTTACAACGGAAGATTTTTATAAATGGTTCAAGCAAGCAGAACCTGAAATTTATGCGACATCCCCTATTCAAGTGGATGCACACGCAATATTAACTGCATGGAAGAAACAGCACGAGTTGTATTTCATATCGGCACGTGGTCACAATGTTCGCGACGTCACCTTGCAATGGTTTATTGAACAAAATCTTGAGTACGATCATATCGAACTGATTGGGACACATGATAAGATTCAAACGGCAAGAAATTTTGAAATTGATGTGTTTTTTGAAGATAAACATGACAATGCAGTCGGCATCGCCGAAGAGTTGAACATTCCTGTGTTATTGTTCAATACGCCGTATAATCAGCAGCCTGTTCCAAATGGCGTGATTCGCGTGAATAACTGGCTTGAAGCAGACAGCTGGATCCAACATACATTTCTTAAACAAAAAGCGTGAGGCCTAGGCCTCACGCTTTTTATATATAGTTTACTGACACTCTGGACATTTACCGTAGATTTCGAACTTATGATTTTCAATCTGATAAGCCGGCAGTGTTTCCTGTAGCAGATCCATTGGGCATATATGGACTTCCTTGATTTTGCTACAAGTCATGCAAATGAAATGATGATGGTGATGATCCGTTTCACACTGCATTCTGAAATGGCGTTCTCCTGACAGTTCGGTTTCTTCTAAAATTCCTAACTCCACAAAAGTACTTAAATTTCGATAGATTGWGTCATAGCTCATGCCAGGATAATCTTTCTTCATCACGTCCAACAAGTCACGGGCAGTCAAATATCGTTCATTGTCTTTAAACAAATTCAATATTTGTTCTCGCTTATCCGTTTTTTTATAACCATTTTCTTTTAAAAGGTCCCATGCCTTCGTAATATTCATACGAGACGACCCCTTTCATTTTTCGTTACGACACCCAGCCATATCTTTTTACCGATTAATACAAGCAGTAATATGGCGATGGATGTCACAACGATTGTTCCACCTGGTGCGATATTTAAATAAAATGCAATCACAAGACCAATAATCACTGCAGCTTCGCCAAACAAAACGGCATACAGGATAGCTTGTTTAAAACCTTTAGCAAGACGCATGCTTGCTGCAACAGGTAAGGTCATCAAAGATGATACAAGGAGAATTCCCACAATCCGCATGCTCGCAGCAATGACGAGCGCTGTAACAACCATAAACAATAAGTGAACCCATTTCGCTGGAAGACCTGAAGCTTTTGCATATTCCTCGTCGAATGATAATAAAAATAATTCCTTATAAAACATCAACAAAAATACGACGACAATCAAAGCAATGATCAGAACTATCCATAAATCTTGTCGACTGACCGCCGATACAGAGCCAAACAAATAACCGAATAAATCGGAACTAAATCCATTGGCCAATGAAATAAAAATCGCACTGAAACCGATACCAGCAGACATGATGATTGGGATTGCAAGTTCCTCATAGTGTTTATATAAACGACGCAATCTTTCAATCAATACTGAGCCTGTAACAGCTGCAACAATACCCAAATATAATGGGTTCAAAAGAGCGAAAAATGCGGTGGTTTGAGATAAATACAAACTTCCTGCAATTCCTGCTAAAGTTACGTGACTGAGAGCATCTGCAATAAGCGATAGTCTCCTAACGACGATGAATACGCCAAGAAGTGGCGCAATCAAGCCTATGATGATTCCTGATGCAAACGCATTTTGTAAAAATTCATAGTTAATCAGTGCTGATATCATCGAGTTCCCTCACTTTTCACGTGGTGAATTTTACGAACTGAGTGCCCATACCAGGCTTGACGGTCTTCGTCGCTTAATTGGTTGAAATCATTTTCTAAGCCGTGGAAATGAATCGTCTGATTCAAACATGCCACGTGACTGATATTGCTTGAAACAGTATCGACATCATGAGTCACAAGAATGAGTGTTATTTGTTGTTCACGATTCAATTCCGCAAGCATATTATAAAACGATTGCACATGCTGATGATCTATCCCGACGGTTGGTTCGTCCAGTATCAGGCATTTTGGTTCGGCAACAAGTGCACGAGCGATAAACACTCGTTGTTGCTGACCACCAGATAACTCCCCTATGGATTGGTTCATAAACTCCACCATCCCTACAGAAAGTAGAGCATTTTCCACTCGTTGCTTTACGTCTTTTGGGTATTTTTTAAAGAGTCCTGATTTTTTCACGAGACCGCTCGCAACCACTTCAAACACTGTCGCTGGAAAGCCTGTATTGAAAGCATTTGATTTTTGAGAGACATAGCCAATCCATTCTCTATGTTTAAAATCCTGACTCTTCTGTCCAAATAACTCAACGGTCCCGGAGGTGGGCTTCAGCAATCCTAATATTATTTTTAACAATGTCGACTTCCCTGATCCGTTAGGTCCCAGTACTGCGAGGAAGTCCCCTTGCTTTACTTGTAGAGAAATGTTCTTCAATACAACAGTTTGATCATATTGAAATGACACATTTTGTATGTTGATATCTAATGGCGTTTTCATCAAGCTCGCCTCTTTCTAATTCATAATCATTACGATTTACAATGCATTAGTATATCGAAGAAATGACAAGAAGTAAACTCTATTATCTTGAAAGGATGAATTAATGGATATTTGGGAACTTGTTCAAGCAATAAAAGATAAACCGGATGATGAGATTGCCAAAATGACCAGTATACTTCCCGTTACCCTGACGGTAGAAGAAGTGAAATTAGTCCGCCCTATCTTTGACAAAGCCTCACTTCAATGGTTATTGTTTGGGCCACCAGCGCATGTTCATAAACAACTTCAAGGGATATTAGGAAAAACACGCACCAAAAAGCTTTTCACACATTTTGGACTATAATCAATCGACAAAAAAGAGACTCTAGCAAATATATGCTTGAGTCTCTTTTGATTTAAGAACGTAAATTCTCAATGCTTTCTGGCATGAACGTCTGTTTTTTGAACATGTCAATTTCATAAAGATAAGGTGCTTTTTTGTTTTTCGCATCTGATCCGACGAAAGGTGTTTCTAGAATTTTAGGAACTGCAGTAAGCTGGGGATGATGCACGATATAATTAAGTGCATCAAAACCAATTTCACCAAATCCTATATTTTCATGACGGTCTTTACCTGCACCGCGGACATTTTTACTGTCATTAATATGAAGAACTTTCAAACGATCCAGTCCGATCAACTGATCAAACTGCTTTAAGACACCATCAAAGTCTTCAACAATATCGTAACCTGCATCATGCGTATGGCAAGTATCAAAACAAACCGACATTCGTTCGTTATGTGTCACGCCATTTATGATTTGTGCAAGCTCTTCAAAAGATCGACCACATTCTGTACCTTTTCCTGCCATCGTTTCTAAAGCGATTTGCACAGGGAAATCTTGTGAAAGCACTTCATTTAGGCCTTCAATAATCTTTGCAATACCGACATCTGCTCCTGCCCCAACATGTGCTCCAGGATGCAAGACGATTTGTTTGGCACCCAATGCGGCAGTACGCTCAATTTCTTTTTGTAAAAACTCGACGCCGAGTGCAAACGTTTCTGGTTTCAACGAGTTCCCGATATTGATGATATATGGCGCATGAACCACAATGTTCGACATACCATTCGCCAACATATGTGCTTGTCCCGCTTCAATATTCAATTCTTCTATCGGTTTACGACGCGTATTTTGTGGTGCACCAGTATAAATCATAAAAGTGTTTGCCCCATAAGACGCAGCCTCTTCACTGGCTGAGACCAGCATGTTTTTTCCACTCATGGAAACATGTGAACCTAATAGCATAAAGAACACCCCTTACTTTTTGCGGTTTTTGATGCGGCGTTCTCTCTTCTTGATTTTGTCCATTTCCCATTTCATATTACGTTTGTATCCTGGTTTAACCTTTTTCGGTTTACGGACCATTGATTTTGCTTTCGCATCAATTTCATCTATTCCAAGTCTTCTGGCAGCTCATAGTTGATGACATGGCTGACACCTTGAATATCGATACCACGGGCAGCAAGATCTGTTGCAACGATGTATTGATATTCAAGTTCACGGACTTGTTTCATCATGCGTGTACGTTCACGTGGTGCTAAATCACCATGAATCCGTCCTACACGATAACCCGCTTCAGCTAAATAATTGGCTACGTCATCAGCATTTTTTCGAGTGTTGGCAAAAATAATAGCCAAGTAAGGATTAATCCCATTCAACACTTCAACTAAACGTTTCTTTTTCGATTTGCTTCGAACAGGAACCAGATTGAAGACAATTCCYTCTGCTACTGGTCGTTTTTCACCAATGTTGATGTGTACTGGAGACTCCATATATTTCTTCAAGAATGGTTGCAAGCGTTCAGGAATCGTCGCTGAGAATACGAACATTTCAAGTGAATCTGGCATTTTTCCTGCAAATGCATCGATATCTTCGATAAAGCCCATGTCAAAAGCGAGGTCTGCTTCATCTACTACTAATATCGGTGCTGTATGAACAAGCAAAGCATTCTCTTTGACTAAGTCACGAATACGACCTGGTGTCCCAACCACAATATGTGGTTGTGATTTTAACTTGTCAATCGAACGTTGTTTATCAGTTCCACCGATAAACAATTTTGATTGAATGTCTGTACCTTCAGTCAGTTTGCTTAGTTCTTCGAAAATCTGGGAAGCAAGTTCACGTGTTGGGGAAGTTATGATAGCTTGTAATTCTGTTTTGTCAGTGAGGATTCGCTCAACAATCGGAATTAAAAAACTATGCGTTTTCCCTGTACCCGTATGTGCTTGGCCAATCGCACTTTTTCCTTTAAGAATTAGAGGTATCATTTCTTTTTGAATAGGGGTTGGTTCTGTAAAGCCTAATTTACTAATGGCATTTTGTAAAAAAGGTTGAAAATCATAATCTGTATATTTGGACATTTTTGCCCCTCCTTACGTTCTTCCATTGTATCATGTTTTGATTATTTTGAAGACCATCAGCTTATCATAGTTGTAGTGTGCCCTCTGCGTCAATTAACTATTTATTTAGAAAGGAGGATTTTATGCGTTATCAATCTTTTTATCCATTCGCACAATCACAAATGCCGAATGTTTCACCGAGGCACTCGATGCCGCAAAGCTTTTCTGGTGGAAGTCCAACCCAAATGCCTTTTGGTGGTTTAGGGAATGCCTTTGGTAATGATAATCCATCCCAAATGCCTTTTGGTGGTTTTGGGAATGCCTTTGGTAATGATAATCCATCCCAATCGCCTTTTGGTGGTTTAGGGAATACCTTAGGTAATGCTAATAGATCCCAATCGCCTTTAGGTGGTATTGGGAATGCATTAGGAAATGGTGGATTACCACAGGGAACGAACCGTGTTGAGCAGTTCATGGAAACCGCTGACCGTTTCTTGAACACCGCTCAGAAACTGACACCTATGGTCCAACAAGTTGCACCTATGGTCCAAAACATACCGGCATTATGGAGAATGTACAGAGGTTTTCAAAATATGCCTGACGCCACGGCCACTGCCAGCGCTGTCCGTAATGTTGCATCCGCTGCCCCCCGCCTTGGTGGAACTTCACAACCACGTATTTTCCAGCCACCCTTTTGATTTTTGAATTCGCCGCTCCTCTCAGTTATAATAAAACTTAACAACTTCTGAGAGGAGTGCTACATATGCAAGTACTCAAAATTTCCCCACGTGGTTATTGTTACGGCGTCGTGGATGCAATGGTAATCGCTCGTAATGCAGCGATGGATACATCCCTTCCACGCCCGATTTATATATTAGGTATGATTGTTCACAACAAACACGTTACCGATGCCTTTGAAAAAGACGGGATCATTACGCTGGATGGAGAGAATCGTAAAGAAATTCTGGAAAAAGTCGAGGGCGGCACAGTCATCTTCACTGCCCACGGAGTTTCACCTGAAGTCCGTGAATTAGCCAGACAAAAAGGATTGGTGTCAATTGATGCCACTTGTCCTGACGTGACGGTTACTCACGATTTGATTCGTGAAAAGACAGCTGAAGGATATCAAGTCATTTATATCGGCAAAAAAGGACATCCAGAACCTGAAGGAGCAGTAGGTGTTGCGCCACATGCTGTTCACCTTGTACAGACGGTCGAAGATGTTGAACAACTGAACATTCAGGCAGAAAAATTGATTGTGACAAACCAAACGACGATGAGTCAATGGGATGTTGCTGCCTTAATGGAAAAATTATCACTTAWATATCCTCATATCGAAGTGCATAAAGAGATATGCCTGGCTACTCAAGTTCGACAAGAAGCGGTCGCAGATCAAGCCGGTGCTGCCCAATTATTAATTGTTGTCGGAGATCCGATGAGTAATAATTCAAATCGCCTTACCCAGGTATCCGAAGAAATTGCCAACACCCCTTCTTACAGGATATCCGACTTATCTGAGCTTAAACTTGAATGGTTAGAAGGAATTGAACTCATTGCGGTTACAGCTGGCGCTTCTACACCGACACCTATCGTAAAAGAAGTTGTCCAATTTTTAGAGAAGTATGACCCACAAGATCCACAAACCCATCGTTTGGATCGTACGGTTACAATTGATAAGATTTTACCTAAAATCAAAACTCCTAAACCGGTTGACCGGATTGAACCCTATACACTTACTTAATGAAAAAAGCTATCCAGCAATGGATAGCTTTTTTCATAGAATTCGGAAGGGCTCAGTGGAAATTTCCGATGCAATAAATGTACAGTCGAATTTTTTCTCTTTACACATGGCATTCATTTTTTCGGAAACACCTTTTTTCATTATGGATTCAACATGATGTCCTGGATCAATTACATTTAAGCCGAGTGCTTGTGCATCCTGTGCAACATGGAAATATAAATCCCCCGTTACAAGGACATCAGCCCCTGCCCGTTTTGCTTTTTGGATGTACTTATTGCCGTCCCCACCCAAAACAGCCACTTTACGGATATTTGCCGAAGGATCGCCTACAACACGCACAAAAGGAACAGACAGTCGATTTTTGACTTGTTGAGCAAACTCATCAAGAGTCATTGCTCGTTCAAGCTCTCCAATGCGGCCAATTCCTTGCTGCTGTGTTTTTGAATCAAGTTTCCATATATCAAAAGCCACTTCTTCATATGGATGATTTGTATACATGGCTCTTAGGATTTTTGATTTTTGGGAAGCAGGGAAAATTACTTCCACTTTATCCTCTTCTACTTCTTCCAGGTGATTCTTAGTGCCGATATAGGGATCTGATCCATCTAAAGGCTGGAATCTCCCCTTGCCGGTGGATGAAAAACTACAGCTATCGTAATTGCCGATTTGCCCTGCTCCAGCAGATGCGAGCGATTTACGTAAATCTTCTGAAGATGAGGTCGGTACAAACACGGCTAACTTCATCATCGGTTCCGAATATGTTTCATCCAAAATGTTGATTTGTTTTAATCCGAATGCTTCGGCCAACAAATCATTCACCCCACCCGGTGCCACATCCAGATTGGTATGGGCAGCATAAACAGCAATGTCATGTTTGATGCAAAGCGCAAACATTTCACCTGATGGCGAATCTGTACGGAGATTTTTTAATGGACGGAAAATAGGTGGATGATGTGCGAGAATCATCTGGCATTTTTTGTCGATTGCTTCCTGTACAACTTCAAGTGTAACATCGAGTGTAACCAATACATTTTTAATGGGTAGATTCAATTTACCGATCTGTAAACCGATGGGGTCATCTTCTAATGCAAAGAATTTAGGCGACCAGGACTCAAATAATTGAATGATTTCGTGTCCATTCGCAGTTTTCATGCACTGAGAGCCTCCTCCCATTTTTTACGGAACGCATCATTACGAGCCTCCATTAAAAACGGACCAAGGAGCAACTGTGCTGCTGTTAAAGACATCTTTCCTCTTTCCAACACCAGAATTTCGTAAATCTTGTCGTCTTCCTGCAAAATTTCTTCTGCAACCAGCTTCCATTCATTTAATATTGCCCATTCTCGAATTGCTTTCGCATGAATATTCGGTTGCAAAATGAGTCTGTCTACCGTTATCAGTCTGTCGATATCTTGGTCTAAAATGGAGGCAATCAATGGGCCACCCATTCCAGCTATTGTCACTGTATCAACAGAATCTTCTTTTTCTATTGCTTGCAGTCCGTTTGCAAATCGAACCGTAATTTGTTCCTGCAATTGTTCAGCACGAACCTGATTGCGTGCCGATTCATACGGTCCTTTTGCCACTTCCCCTGCTATTGCTTTTTCAGCAATCTGCTGATGAACAAGATAACATGGTAAATAAGCATGGTCACTTCCGATATCTGCCACAATTGAACCTTTTTCAACAAATGAAGCGACACGTGTTAATCGCTCTGAGAGACGTTGTGCGTTCAACGAAATCCTCTCCTTTCTTCTATAAACAAGATTGTACCATAGACATGAAAAAACGGGTTCCCGAATGTAATGGGAAGACCGTTGAAAATGATTTTTTCGTCTATTCGCGGTTTCAGAGGTCCTTTTCACGGTATTGTGAATTTCACACTTTCTATTCGTGCACTTTTGTATTCTATTCACGAAGCATGACAAATCTAGTGCATGAAAAAACCCTTATCCATTTCGGATAAGGGTTTCAGCTTATTTTAGACTTAAAATGTAATCAGCCATTTGTGCTGCTTGATCTTCAGGTAGTAAACCAGCAGGCATGCCAGATCCTTTACCATTTACGATAGTTTTAGTAATTTCTTCTTTAGATAAAGAAGTACCAGCTAAAGCAGGACCTACTGAACCTTTAAGATCTCCGCCGTGACAAGAAATACATTTTCCTTTCGCCACTTCTGGATCGAATTCTGCAGTTTCAGCTTTTCCGCCTTCTGCGCCTCCTTCATGTTCAGAAGCGATTTCTTCTTTTTTATCAACACCTTGAATTGATAAGAAGAAAATAAGACCGATACCAAATGCCATAATTAAAATGAAAGGAACTATTGGATTTTTTTGCATCATGTAACCTCCTTTTTCGTTCGTTCTTTTTCTAGAATAGAATCAGTCAACAGTGTTATTGTACTGCATTCCATCAAAAACGAAAAGTCTTATCTCRGAAGTTTTCACGGATTGTGATAAATTCGACAATTTAGCGAAATTTAACAGCCGATTAAACGAGCAATTACCATTCGTTGCACTTCTGAAGTACCTTCGCCAATTTCGCACAATTTAGCGTCGCGCATATAACGCTCAACTTCATATTCTTTCATATAGCCATATCC
>NZ_JBFUJC010000200.1:0-5705 GCF_056401595.1 Paenisporosarcina sp. P4_E4_2
GATCTAAATCTTCGAACAAAATCGTTTGTTTCGAATGAGATTTTGTCGCAGTCTTACGGCGGACACTCTGAATAATGGATTGAATCGCTTCATCAAACTTGTCACTACACCTCATATAAATCCGATCAAGTTCATCGAACGAATAAATCACATCCACCCCATGTTTCTCCAAAACATTGGCGAAAGAAAAGGTTAATTGTTCCTGATCGCGGGTTCCAAGTTGACCAAATACATATTTCCACTGCGTGTATGAAAAGATTCTTTCATCACGTGTATTCGCAGCTTGTACAAATTGATGTGCTTCATCAATAATAAATCCACTGATTTCATTCTTGAGTAATGGTTCCAGCCTATGCCGATCAGTAAAGAGCATGGCATGGTTGGTAATAAGAATATCTGCATGCTGACTTTGAAGCAATGCATATGCATGGAAATCATGGTCATTCACTTCCGTTGTCTTAACGGAAAATGCATTTTTCCGGACTTTGTCGAGGAAAAATTGACCGCCACTTGAAACGTTCAGTTCCCCAACATCACCTGTAGAAGTTCTTGTTAACCAAACTAACAGCTGGCAAATAGCAAACGTTTCATCATAAGATTCGTCTTTTGCACGCAGTAATTCCTCGAAACGGTGCAAGTCGAGATAATGTCTAGCACCTTTCAAAATCGCAACTTGAACACTATTTTTTACAATGGCTTCTAATTTCGGTATTTCAACGTCATATAGTTGCTCCATTAAGTGAGTAGTGTACGTGCTGATTAATACTTTTTTGTTTTGTTGTTTTGCATAGAAGTAACTTGGAATTAAATAACTTAGCGTCTTTCCGAGTCCCGTCGATGCTTCAATGGCCAGTTCATTTTTTTCCTGAAAGGTTTGCCATATGGCATCCATCATCTGAAACTGCCCTTCACGTTCTTTGAAGTCCTGTAACCCTTCTGAAAAATAGAGACGTTTCTGGTTCTTGGTTTCAGGATAGAAAATGGAAGATTCCACTGGACCTTGCATGAAATACTTCTGTCGAAGCGGAATGCCTTTATAAAAATCGTAATTTTCGGATTTGAGCATCTTTCGCTTTCTTTGAAGAGCTTCGAAAAATAAAGCAGAGATGTCGAATTTCATCTGAAAAGATCGTTTATGAATTAGTTCTAGTGTTTGAATCGGCAGTTTTTCAATTTCTTTCATACACTCTATAAATAATTCAGCGGTCGCATAGGCATCATCGTCTGCACGATGGGCATTTGTTAGTTGGATGCCCCGCTCTTGGGTAATATCCTGTAATTTATAACTGAAAGACGTCGGAAACAGTAAGCGTGACAGTTCAACGGTATCCATTTTTTTGCCTTTCCATAAAGGGAATCCCGTACGCTTGAATTCGGCTTGTACAAAAGATAAATCAAAATTCGTATTATGCGCAACAAAGATACAATCTTCCAGCATGTCATAAATGTCTCCGGCCACATCTTCAAAAATCGGTGCATCTTTGACGTCATCATCTGAAATATTGGTCAAGTCTTGTATGAATAAAGGGATTTTTTTACCTGGTTGAATGAAGGTTGAAAAAGTAGATTGGATTTGCCAATCTCGTACGAATACAACGGCAAATTGAATCATCCGATCCCCTTTTGCAGGCGAATGACCCGTCGTTTCAATATCTACAACGGCATAAGTAGGGCTTAACATAAAATATCAGCTCACAATTTAGACTTCTAACAAAAAAATTGTATCACAAAACATCTATGGAAGTGTAACTGACACGATGTGATGAGGTCTATTTCAAGAAGGAGGTTATTGCCAAATGGACATATGGAAACATTTCACCGCCATTTTTATCCTGGCTTTTTCATTATCTGCTTGCAAAACGGAATAAGAGGTACTTCGTGACCAACATCCTGTTGGCCCAAGTAAGCTTGCTAGTTCGTCTGCGGAAAGGGCGCAGATTCCATTTTTAATAAATTTAAAAAAGCCAAAGAAAATAACAATATCGCATTTTCCACAAAAATGGTAGATGAAAAAGAAATGATTGAAACATTACGATTCACCCTATAAAAAGACACTATTCCAGACTGGATTCCGGTTTGCTTTTGACTTCCCCCTGTATAACTTACCTGAGCAAAAAACATCCCGATGTTGTAAATTTGGCAGTTTCCTTAATTTTACTCCGTTTAATTTCATCATTCCTTATAATCAAAAAGGTTATTTGGAATTTTTATGGAATATATATTTATATCTATTACATTATTCTCATTCCGAATAACTTTTAAGATTATTTGAAAGGAAGTTGGCTTATAAAAAAAGAGAAAAAGATAAGAATCATATACTCACTCATATCATTAACAATGATATCAGTTATTTTGTTTATGCTTTATTTGAATAGCTGGCATCAAAAACAATACTTTCTAGATAATATCCAATATCCCTTAGTCGAATTACAAGGAATTTTGCAACAACAAGAAACAGAAGGTTGGAACAACCCTCAGATTGTTTCGAACCAATTAAATCTTATTCTTGATGATCTATGGTATGGAACGGCTTCCCATACATTCCCCTCCAAAGGACTGAGTAAAGAAGAAATGGAAACCATCCAAAAGATTGCTTCTGCATTAAATCAATTACCGACAAATTCAAATTACCAACTAAGCACTTGGACAGAAGAAGATATAAAGAAAGCTCAATTTGTAAATCAAGCACTAATTAAAGCTGAACTGAAAATGGAGAATACAATTTCTGTTGACTGGGACTACTTCATGGCGCAATGTGAAATATTGCAACAAGAATTACTATTTATTAATCAACCTTGAGCAGTTACCTAAAATGAATTACATCATAAAAAAGAGGAAAGAAGTGAGATCACTTCTTTCCTCTTTTTATTCTGTACATGTTGAAATACAGTTTTTACTTACATTACTGTTGCTTCAGGTTCGTAGCTGATGATTTCACGAATTGAATTATTCTCACCCATGATGGCAACAGTTGGTTTATGTTCTTTTGCTTCATCGTTCATCACGTATGCATACGACAAAATAATGACGACGTCGCCTTTTTGAACAAGACGGGCAGCTGCTCCATTAACACAAATAACTCCACTGCCTCTTTCGCCGGCAATGATATACGTTTCAAAACGTGCACCGTTATTGTTGTTTACGATATGCACTTTTTCATTTGGCAGCATACCGACTGCATCCAAAAGATTTTGATCGATAGTGATACTGCCTACATAATTTAAATCCGCTTCGGTCACGACAGCGCGGTGAATTTTTGAATTTAACATCATTCGTAACATGGATTATTCTCCTTTATTGTTCAAAATTAAATTATCGATCAGCCGTGCTTTTTCGAAAAAGACAGCTACCGCTAAAATAATGGACTTGTTATTTGATAAATTATTTGTCAGGTCGGGATAGCTCAACAGTTCCACATAATCAATATTCCCAGACGTGCCATTTTCGATGTGTTGTATGGTTACTAATGTAGCTTTCTCGGCATCCTGGTTCTTTTGATAATCTTCCAGTCCCATTTGTATCGCTWGTTGGATAAGTGGCGCTTCGACACGTTCTTTTTCACTTAAGAATACATTTCTTGAACTTTTAGCTAAACCGTCCTCTTCCCTAACTGTTGGGACTCTGCGAACTTCGAAAGGGAAATTATAATCTCTTACATACGTTTCAATGATAGCTAGTTGCTGAGCATCTTTTTGGCCAAAATATACTTTAGTCGGCTCAACTAGATGGAAAAGCTTTGTGACAACTTTCAAGACACCATCAAAATGTCCAGGTCTTGAAGCACCACAAAGAACATCAGCTTGAGCACCTGCACGGATTGTAATTCCGCCATCTTGCGGATACATTTCTTCCGCTTGCGGGAAGAACAACAAATCGACTCCTGCCTCAACGGCCATTTTCGTATCCCTTTCTAAATCTCGGGGATATCTGTCCAAATCCTCATTCGGACCAAATTGTGCAGGATTGACAAAAATACTCATGATCACAAAGTCATTTTCTTCTCTTGCATGTTTAACTAAAGACATATGCCCTTCATGCAAAAAGCCCATCGTTGGCACAAAGCCGATGCTTTTACCGGCTTGTTTCGCTGCTTTTACGTTTTCTTTTAGATCGTTGATTAACTGAACTTGAATCATTGTTTTCCTCCGTATAACTGTTGGAATTCTTCATCTTTCATTGAGAATCGGTGTTCAACTGCTGGAAATTCACCAGATTTCACTTCATCAACATATTGTGTCAAGCCGTCTTCAATTTCTTTGCCTGCACTCGCATAAGCTTTAACAAACTTAGGCATATGATGGCTACCATAAGTCACGGTGTCATGGAATACTAGAACCTGACCATCCGTTTCAGCGCCAGCCCCAATGCCGATGACAGGAATCGTCAAAGATTCTGTGATTGTTTTAGCGAGTTGGTAAGGAATACATTCCAGAACTACCATAATGGCACCTGCTGCTTCACATGCCTTGGCATCTTCAATTAGTTTTTGAGCAGCTTCCGCAGTTTTCCCTTGTACTTTATAGCCACCTGATACGCTTGCAGATTGTGGAAGCAACCCAAGATGAGCCACTACGGGAATACCAGTACGTGACAATAAACGGATGACGTCGATCATTTCATCCGCACCTTCAATTTTCAGTGCTTGTGCATTTGTTTCCTGGAAAAGGCGAATGGCATTCGAAAGTGTAGTGTCCGTTGTCCCGTGGTAGGTTCCAAATGGCATATCCACTACAAGGAAGGTATCTTTTGCACCGCGTCTTGTTGCTTTTCCATGATGAATCATATCTTCCATTGTGACAGGAATCGTCGAATCATATCCAAGCACAACCATGCCCAGGGAATCTCCCACAAGCAAAATTTCAACGCCTGCACTTTCTGCAATTTTTGCAGATGGATAGTCATAAGCAGTTAACATAATAATTTTATCGTTCTCTTTTTTCATATTAATAAAATCGGTCGTCGTTTTCATTTCCTAGCTCCTCTCTTCGGAGAGAAAACCAAAATAAAAACCCTACTGACCAGGAATGGACAGAAGGGTTGCGTAGGATAAGTAATTGGTTTCCTCCGTCCCTGTCGATTAAGATCAAGGCAGAATTATTAAATTTATAAAGATCTTCTTGTATTCATCAGGTGCAGTTCTACAAAGATACTGCCCTTCGCTTTTACTATAACAGAAATAAATTGCACATTCCATCTTGATTTACTTTTCTTAATTTTGTATTTCGATATCAGCAGAGTAAATTCCGTGAATCTGACCATCGTCGGTTTTGACTTGTAATACCCCATCATTTGTAATGCCGAGAGCCAAGCCTTCAATTTGCTGATTAATCATGCTCGCTTTTATTCGTTTACCGAGTGTGCACGAATAACTTTCCCATAGGATCTTCAATGGCTCAAAACCGTGCGTTATATATAAATCTGTATAAATTTCTAAATGATGCAAAATTCGTGCAATCAGTTGAGCACGATCGACTGGTTGTCCAGAAACCATTTGAATGGAAGTGGCGATCGATTGTATTTCTTCAGGGAAATCTGTTTCTAACTGGTTAACATTCACTCCGATTCCCAAAATGATGGCATGAACACGGTCCATGTCGGCCTGGAGCTCTGTCAATATTCCAGTACATTTCTTCCCATTTATTAATAGGTCATTCGGCCATTTAATCTCTGCGCGAATGCCTGCTATATCTTCTATGGCTCTTGTG
>NZ_JBFUJC010000201.1:0-5662 GCF_056401595.1 Paenisporosarcina sp. P4_E4_2
GTATTTATATTAAAGTTTATACCACGTACGAACGCGAATCGAACGACAATAAATACACAGATTCAGTCGCAATTTATTCTCACAAATTAAACGAACCATTCACGATTGAAAAAGGAGAGAAAAAGGCATTTCCATTTTCATTCAATCTTCCGCTCATTACTCCAGTCACCATGGGAAGAACGAGAGTTTGGTTACAAACCGGTCTTGACATTAAAAATGCAGTGGATCCTGGAGATAAAGATTTGATTGAAATCCGACCGAATGCTTTTGTACAGGCTGGGTTGACTGCTGCTCAAAATTTAGGTCTTAAATTACGTAAAGTGGATTGTGAAGAAGCACCGCGTGCATACAGAGGTATTACTCCTTTCGTTCAGGAATTCGAGTTTTTTGCAGCATCTGGACCATTTAGAGGGAAATTTGATGAAATTGAACTTACGTTTATTCCAAAAGGATTGGATCAGGTTGAATTACTTATCCAAGTCGATCGTAAAGTGCGAGGCTTGGGTAGCTTGTTCTCGGAAGCACTGAATATGGATGAGTCATATATCCGTATGACTTTGTCAAAAACTGATTTATCATCTCTTGAGTCCCGATTAAATCAGGAAATTGCTCGTTACGTTTAACACAGTTTGCATATCGACACAAAAAACAGTATGATAGTACGGAAATGTTTATAAAGTGAGGTTACAAAGATGAGTGTTCATATTAATGCTAAAAAAGGCGATATCGCTGATACGATTTTATTACCGGGAGATCCACTACGTGCTAAATACATTGCAGAAACGTTTTTGGAAGACGTTGTTCAGTACAATGAAGTACGTAATATGTTCGGATACACTGGAACTTACAAAGGGAAACGTATTTCTGTACAAGGAACAGGAATGGGCGTACCTTCAATTTCGATTTACGTTACAGAATTAATGGCTGAATATGATGTTCAAAAATTAATTCGTGTAGGGACTTGTGGTTCAATTCACCAAGACGTTAAACTCCGTGATGTAATCATTGCACAAAGTGCTTCAACGGATTCCAAAATGAACGATATCATTTTCAACGGCGTTACCTTTGCACCGACAGCAGATTTCGATTTACTATTAAAAGCTTACAATGCTGGTAAAGAAAAAGGCTTGAATCTAAAAGTAGGTAATGTATTCACTGAGGATGTATTCTACAACGAGCATGCTGAGCATGAAAAATGGGCTCAATATGGAATTTTGGCACTTGAAATGGAGTCAGCTGCTCTGTATACATTAGCAGCTAAATTTGGCCGTCAAGCTCTTGCAATCCTAACAGTAAGTGATCACTTGTTAACAGGGGAAGTAACATCTTCTGAAGAACGTCAATTGACATTTAACGACATGATTGAAGTAGCATTGGATGCTGCAATTCAAGATTAATTAGAATATTTTAAAAGGCTGTCATATCATTTTTTGGCAGCCTTTTTCTTTCCGTTTACTTGAAGTAACTGATAAACTATACATAACTATTGAAGCATGTATTTTAATGGTTTCGATTTGAAAGTGGTGAATGACTTGGATGAAATGAAAAACAATACGGAACAAACAGAAGGACAACCTGAACAACCGGAACATGTACAACATGATGGACCAGCAGGAAAGTATATACGCTTGAAACCTTTCTTTTTCATCATGCTGATTTTCACATTAATTTTGAGTACAGCAGGATTAACGATTTTTGCTTTAACATTTGGCGATGAGAAGGTAGTCGAAGTCGGAGCTCCTGAAAGAAGAGAGTTTACAAAGTTATACCAGGCGTATGATGAATTGAAGGCTGGCTACTACGCTGATATTGACCAAGACGCTATTGTCAACGGAGCAATCAATGGAATGATTGAAGCCCTGGGGGATCCTTACTCCGATTATATGAACCAAGAAGAGGCTGCTCAATTCGAAGAAAGTATTTCTTCAAGTTTCCAGGGAATCGGTGCTGAAATACAAGAACGCAATGGAGTTATCTCTGTAGTGTCACCCATTAAAAATTCACCAGCTGAAAAAGCAGGGATTTTGCCAAATGACAAAATCATTGCAGTTGATGGGAAAAACATTCACGGTATGAGTGCTTCAGAAGCCGTATTGCTGATTCGTGGAGAAAAAGGCACATCCGTTTCGTTGACTATTCAACGTGGTGAAATGAAAGAACCGCTTGAAATTGAAATTGTGCGTGACGAAATTCCGATTGAAACTGTTTATGCAGAGCTATTGGAAGGTAAAGTTGCACACATTCAAATTACAAGTTTCTCAACCAATACGTATGATGAACTGCTTGCAGCCATAACTGATATGGAGGAAAAGGGAATGAAAGCATTAGTGCTGGACGTCCGCCAAAATCCAGGTGGCTTGTTGACTTCAGCTATTGATATCTCCAATTTGTTTGTTGATGATGGCAAACCTTTATTCCAGACCCAGGAAAAAGGGAAGGAAGCAGAAATTTACTATGCAACGAATGGAACGAAAGTTAAAGTACCTGTTTCTTTATTAATAGATGAAGGTAGTGCTTCTGCTTCAGAAATTCTTGCAGCTGCAATGAGTGAATCGGCCGGTACAAAATTGGTAGGCTTAAATTCATTCGGTAAAGGAACGGTACAAACAGCAAATGAATTAAAAGATGGATCTAATATGAAATTCACAACTGCGAAATGGTTAACTCCTGAAGGCAATTGGATTCACGAAAAAGGGATTGCCCCTGACGTGAAAGTAGAATATCCACCTTATACGCAGCTTGCGTATTTGGATGCGTCTATCGAAATGAAAAATGGCGTTTTATCTGATCAAGTGAAAGCTGCAGAAGAAATGCTTACTGCAATTGGCATTGATACAGGAAAAGTGGATGGACTGTTTGATGATCAAACGGAAGCTGCTGTGAAACAAGTTCAAAAAGAAGCAAAACTTGAAGAAACGGGCGTCTTGACGGGTGATTCGACGTTTGCCTTAATGGACCGTTTACGTGTGAAAATCAAAAAGGATGATCCACAACTTTTGAAAGCAAAAGATTTGGTATTAGAAGAACTAGCAAAATAAACAAAAGCTGGCCTGCAACTTGAGGCCAGCTTTTTTCACCAGAAAGGGCGTACACGATGAAAGACGTTTATTTATTCAGCGGTTTTTTGGGAAGCGGAAAAACCTCATTATTAACAGATACGATTCGACAGTTGAAAGAAAAAGGATTAAAACCCGCGATATTGATGAATGAACTAGGAAAACTTCCATTTGATTCTCAGTCAGTAGATGAAGACATTCCATTGAAGGAAATGTTGGAAGGATGCATCTGCTGTACCGGCTCTGAACAGACAGAGGCTCAATTACAAACATTGTTGGCAGGCGAAGCATTCGATGTACTGATTATTGAAACAACCGGTGCAGCACATCCTGTTGAAGCGCTGGATGCTGTCTATTCACCATTATTTGCGAAACAATTAAATGTTAAAGGAATCGTGACAGTGGTTGACAGCTTGCTTTGGTTAGATCGTCAAGCATTACGTCCACAAATTCGTTCTCTCTTTTTGGAACAAATTCGTCATGCGCACTTATTGTTAGCCAATAAAATGGATTTGCTGTCTGATGCACAACAGGCGAAAATTACATATGAATTACAAAGTTTCAATCCTTCTGCGACAATTATTCAAACATCTCACGGAAAATGTCCGTTTGCCATGTTAGAAAGATTGAAAGGCACTGTGCAAAAGACAGATGTTAATCAAACCCGTATCGGTGAAGAACTTGCCTTGTCCACAAGACTAGTTACATTTAAACAATCGATTGATAAAGAAGAGTTTGAAGATTGGTTACGTACATTGCCATCTTCCGTATATCGCATGAAAGGTTACGTTCCTATCATTGGCATGAAAAACCCTATGCTATTCCAATATTCGTATGGAATGGTGCAGTGGTTGCCTGAGTATGTGAAAATGGAGCCGGCAATTATAGTCATTGGTGAACAAATTGCACAACTGCAAGTTCCAGGAAGCGAGTGATTAAGTCATGAATGAAACGATACTAGCTTATCAATCATTGTTCCCATATCGTCAAGGAACTAAGTTGATTGAAACCATGGATCAATTATCAGACAGCATAAGAATCGAATTATTAGATGAGCTTACCCACCCACGTGTTAGGAAAAGCGCTGATGTAWAATTACAWATTRCTTTTGATAGAATCGATAGAAGTAGCMTCWTYYCTGTAKAAAAAGAGRGGYTAAAGAAGGTTTATGAGGCTGTTTATCAGYCCGTCAATAGCTAATTTAATGAAAGATATGGTAATTWYCCTAARACCACGCAATWTTRATGTCGTGTAAACCGCTTGAAGAGTACCTTTTCATTTCTGCTGGCAACAGTGGAAATGAATGGGTATTTTTTTCGTAGATTTAGCCGATAGACTAGTTGGCAGAGGAGGGAATAACAAATGAAAAAAATGTTACTAGGTTTAACAATGGGAGCTATGGTGTTCTCATTCAGTCAAGGTACGACCGCAGAAGCTTCATTTTCATCAAATCAACCCACGTGTCTAACTAATACAAGTTATGACTGGTCAACACGTACTCTAGTAAAACCGGTGGCGAACTCAGCCATGGAAAAACAATTGATAGATCAACTTTATGCACAGCTATTTGCTGCAGGGTTTAAAGCTCCAATACAAAAACCAGCTGTCCCAGCAAAACCAGCTGTCCCAGCAAAACCAGCTATTCCAGCAAAACCAGCTATTCCAGCAAAACCAGCTGTCCCAGCAAAACCAGCTGTCCCAGCAAAACCGGCAGTCCCAGCAAAACCAGCTGTCCCAGCAAAACCGGCTGTCCCAGTAAAACCGACGGCCCCAACAACACCACCTTCATCAGGTAATATTTCGTCAATTGAACAACAAGTTCTTACATTGACGAATCAAGAGCGTGCTAAAGGCGGATTAAAACCCCTTGCTACTGATGCTGCTTTGATGGACACTGCTCGTGCAAAATCAGCAGATATGAGCAAGAATAACTATTTCTCTCATACAAGTCCAACAATGGGATCTCCATTCGATCAAATGAAAGCTAAAGGCATTCAATACAAGGCTGCTGCTGAAAATATCGCAATGGGTCAAAGAACGGCTGCTGAAGTCGTTAAAGGATGGATGGAATCACCAGGACATCGCGCAAATATCATGAATGGTACTTATACTCATATTGGTATTGGATACAATGCAAACGGTAATTACTGGACACAACAATTCATTCAAAAATAATACACAAAGCCATCTCAATTCGTTGAGATGGCTTTTTTGTGCTATTTACATTTTTAAAGGCTCTATTAAACTTTACTACTTTTTATCGTACATTTGCGCTAGCATCACATTCCTCATGAGCCAACAAGTATGAAAATCATATAGTTGTGGACCTCACGCTTCCAAAGTGCTTCTCCTGCGGTTACTCGTCGCCTAAAAGGTTGCTCCTGTGGTTACTCGTCGCAAAGAATAGGGTCAAACTACCTTTGACCCTACTCTTTCTTGCGGCATGTAAAGAGCAAATTGGAGAACAAATTGTGCAATGGCAAGTTCCAGGAAGTGTGTGATCGGCCATGAATGAAATGATACAAGCTTTTCAATCATTGTTCCCATATCGTCAAGGAACTAAGTTGATTGAAAATGAATCAATTATCAGAAGAGCTCACTCACCC
>NZ_JBFUJC010000202.1:0-5657 GCF_056401595.1 Paenisporosarcina sp. P4_E4_2
GAATATGAACCATCCATGTGATGACTAACACCCGAACGTAAATATCTTGATTGACTATTACTTGCATAAGCATTACTGAAATAATCGAATAGGTCACTGCACGAACTATTGAGGTAAGTTCACCAATTGAAGCATACAACCAAACCTTTCGATAAAGTCCATAACGCCAAGCAAAAAAATGATGCGCTAAAAAAATAGTTATTACACTTAGAATTAACACTTTTTCTGTTAAAACATTTAAATAGGGGTATAGAATTAAATAACTAGCAAACATCGAAAAAACAACAATAAAAGAATCCAATACAAAAAGTAATGTTTTCCATTTCTTTACCGTCATTGAGCACATACTCTTTTCTTTAGTAGGATTTAAATAAAAAATTTTTTTCTTGGAATCTGCTCGGGCTGTAGCTTACTAATATTTTGATTATTAACAAGTTCAATCGATTGCTTTTTCAATTTTGTCGTATACTCAATCCCTAATTTTTTATCTACTATGTTCCATGCATCTTTCCATTTAAACACTCGGCTAGTCAGATTGTGTGCATCTGATCCAATAAAATGGGTCAATTGATATTCAATCATTTGAATACTCAAGCGTTGTAATTTTCTACCGAACCCGCCTGCTATACTTGTTGCGGTTACTTGAGAATATGCACCATTTTTTATTAATTGATAAAGTTTTTCTGGATTCCTTGCAATTTCAGCATTGCGCTCTGGATGTGCAATCACAGGGATAATTCCTTTTACTAGTAAGTTATAAAACAACTTCTCCGTATATAGTGGAATATTAGACGATGGCAGTTCGATTAATATCATCTTAGAATGGTTTAATGTTAATAGTTCTTCATCTAAATCTAAGACACTCTCCAGTTCTCCAAATAATCTTATTTCTTGCCCGGTCAATACAGTTAAAGGAATTTGTGCAGCTGAAAATATTTCATTCAGCTTAAGAACGTTCTTTACAACTATTTCTTTGGGGTTATGGTAAGAAGGATGTCTGTGATGGGGTGTTGCTATAATAGTAGATATCCCTTCAGAAACAGCTTGTTTTGCCATATTGATACTCTCTTCTAATGTTCGTGCGCCATCATCAAGACCGAAAGTTATGTGTGAGTGTATATCAATCAACATTCCCATCCTCGTAACTGTATTTTTTAATAATCTTTAACATGAATTTTAGGTTTTGAAAGGATATTACAATTAATAATTAGTTAAGAATTTAATTATTTTGTATGAAACCTTTGCTAACCTAATTACTTAGTTTGTCCATAATAATAGGTGGTTTGATAAGGTGAGTCTTTCATCATTTTATTATTTAACACAACTCCTAATAGTTTGCTGCTTGCACTCATTAGTATATCTTTTGCTCSAATGGCTCCTTCTTTTTCTGTAGAACCACTTTTCACTACCAAAATAGATCCGTCACATTTATTTGCTAGTATTTGTGCATCTGCTACGGCAAGTATAGGAGGTGTATCAAATAAAATTAATTCAAAACTAGCTTTTAATCGGTCCATCAATTGAGACATCATTTCTGATTGAAGCAGTTCTGCTGGATATGGGGGAATTGTTCCGCTAGGTAATAGAAACAAATTAAGTACTGGAGTTTGTTGTATAACATCTCCTAGTGAGGCTTTTTTCATCAATAAATTTGTTAAACCTTTTGTATTTTTAATATTAAAGGTATAGTGAATTGTCGGTTTCCGTAAATCTGCATCTACAAGCAGCACTTTTTTTCCTTGTTGAGCAAACACAATAGCTAAGTTTGCAATGGTCGTTGATTTTCCTTCTCCAGGATTTGGTGAAGTAATAATAATGGATTTCAATTCTTTATCTACCGAAGAATACTGAATGTTTGTTCTTAATGTTCGATACTGCTCTGAAATAGGAGATTTTGAATTTTCAATTGTTATTAGTTGCGTCTCCATTTTCTTTTTCTTTCGATTAGCCATTCATATCTCCTCCTTTCTTATACTGCATTTTATTAAGTCTTGCTATTTTTTTTTGTTCTTTTATCTCCATGGATGAAATAGAACCTATCACTGGTAATGAAAGTAGCTTTTCAATGTCTTGCTCCGAAGTTAATGTATTGTCAAGGTATTCTAAAAGGAAAGCGAGCCCAATGCTAAGTAAAAATCCAATAACCATTGAAATAGCTATGTTTAAAATGGGTTGGGGCTTTACAGGTTCTTGTTCATCACTTGCAGTGGCTCTTGATAATATACTCACATTATTGATGTTCATAAGATCAATTACTTCACGCTGGAAAATATCAGCAGTCGAATTGGCAATGTCACGAGCTATAAATTGATCCGCATCCTGGACAGTAATTGTTACAACTTGAGAATCGCCWTCACTATTGACATTTATTTTTTTGTTTAATGATTGAGTAGTCATATTTTCAAGTGCCAATTCCTTTATAACAAGATCAAGTATCGCTGGACTTTTTATGATAATGCTATAGGTATTTATTAGCTGTAAATTTGTTTGAATATCTACATCAGGCATTTGGTTTGTGTCTTCTTGATTTATTAAAAGCTGAGTTGAAGACTCGTAGATCGGTGTTAAAAAGTAAAAACTAATTACTCCACTAAGAGCAGTTACTAAAAGTGTTATTGAAAAAATCAGAAGCATTCTCTTTCGAAGTGTCTGGAAAAATTCTTGTAAACTAATAGTTTCTTCCATAATCTATAGTTCCCCCTTCCCAGCTATAAACTTATGTATATGATAAAACCATTAACAACATGACATTTGGAGGATTTTTAAGATAACAAAGTCTCGATTTTATTGAAATTCTTTTCACATTTAAAAAACCAACTAAATTAAGCAATTTCGACGGTTTGTACGTTTGTATCTAGTTTTATGTTTCGTTTCTTAATTTTGAATTAAGAAAATTGTAGTCAGTGAAACTGATTAATCCAATACTCACCATCCCTTGGAAGCCAATTTTAAAATGCTTCTGTTGCTAAGAAACAATCTCTTCCTACTTGTACTCCATTTTTTTTTGCCATAAATTTCACACTGTCCTAGGAAAAACTCAATACTTTCTGCGGCCTAAATGATTCCCATAATCGCTTCTGAAGCGACAGAACCTAAAAATGAGCGTAATTCACGATTTTACGCTTTTTTAAATATCTTCCTATTTTAAAGAACATAAAAAGCTCATTTCTATTTACGAGAAATGAGCTTTTTTCAGTTATAACTATTTAGCTGGTGGAATCGGAAGCGTTTCTTCCTCTTTATGACTTTCGTATTATGAATAACAACTTTTAACTGTCTTTAATTAATAGACGACATCCCCCCATAGGACGTTTTCGAAATACATAAATTTATTTATTTTTCAGTTAAGTTATTTAATGGTACATGATAACCAACTATTATAATCAATTTCTACTGGATAAAAACGACAAAACATGAAAAAACCGCTGAAATCATATGATTTCAGCGGTTTGATCATTTGTATCCAATTTAATGTTACGTTTCTTCATTTGAATCAGGAAAACTGTGGTCAGAGATAAACTAAGTACCCCAAATACAACGACCATCCATTGTAAACCGATTAGATCCAACAATGCTCCTGTTGCCAATAAAACGACCTGGAAAATTACGCGCTCGAGCATGTTTCGGAACGAGAAAAATCTGCCGTGAAACGCTTTTGGCATTTGCTTCTGGAATATTGTCATAGCAGTTGGGAAAAAACTACCCACCGCAAAGCCAAATACCGCAAATGCGGTTACCGACAAAACTGGACTGGCAGCAAAAATTAAGATTAATTCAGCAACGCCGATTACAAATGCAAAGAAAAATAATATCGTACTCGTATGCCATTTATTTGCAATATACTTAACAACAACAGTACCCAGCATAAATGCAATACCTTCAGCGGCATAAATTGCCCCTTTGATGGATGATGAATCCTGCAGCTCACTGATATTGATAACCAGCAAGTTAAACGATCCTATAAACAATAAAGGAATTAAAGTCATGACCAAAGTCATCATGACAGCTGGATATGATTTTAAAATCGGAAACACTTCCATGAATCCACCTTTACTTGATGAAGCTACTTTCACTTGTGCTTCTGTACCCTGACCTTCATCGATGCGGAGCATATAAGTAAAGATCAACAGACCGGCATAAGCGATGATAGACATATAATAAAGCGATTCCAATGACCAATAGACCAATACGACACCTGCAAGCGCTGTTCCAATAACACGAGCCATAGTAGCGACATTCATATGCCAGCCATTCATTTGCAGCAACTGATCGTCTTTAACCACTAATGGTATGGTTGCCTGCAAAGCTGGAAAATAAAATGCTGCCGACAATTGGATGCTGATCATGAAGGCGACCATCCACCAGATGGAGCCTGTTCCGATTGCAATCAGCATGAAGCTGACACTGATCATACGACCGAATCCCGAAATCAACAATACCGTCTTTTTCTTCGATTGATCGATTATTTTGCCGGCCATTGGTCCAGCTAAAATTCCAGCAAGTAAACCAATTGCCATGATGACTGACTTCAGGAAATCAGAAGGAATTCGTTCCTGCATAAACTCCAAATTTCCAATGATTCCAGTCCAGAGACCAAGACCCGCAATCATTTCCCCCACTAAAATAATCCATACATTTCGATTCTTCCACATATAATCCCCTGTATACAACAAAGGAAGCCATTATAGCTCCCTTGTTGTACCCCTTCTATTTCTTGCTATCTTCGTTTGTTTTCAATGCTTTCCATAATCTTACGACAGCCCCGTCTTTGTCTGTATCGACAATAAACGAGCCGTTTGAGTAGCGATCTGAAACACGGATTGGTTTCGTTTCAACAACTTCACGAACGCCTTTTGCTGTCTCGATAATTACTTGTTCATTATCTTCAACATAGAATACGCCGCTTACGCGGTGAGCATTCGATTTTAATTCGCGTAACACAACAACTCCTCGTTTTGCACGAGTGCCTTGTTCGAATTCTTTTAATGCCATTTTTTTTACGGCGCCTCGATGAGTCACGAGGAATAAATCTCCGCGTGCATCAGCTGGAATGATCGTTGCATTTGCTACAACATCGCCATCTTTCAAGTTAATCCCTTTCACTCCACCAGTTTTCACACCGGTAACAGGAACTTCCTGCATATTGAATCGTACAGCATAGCCGTTATGCGTGACGATGAAGACATCTTCGGTTTCCGTTACGAGATCAATATACATAACTTGATCGCCTTTTTTCAAATTCATCGTATTCAATGCTCGTGAATAACGCTGAACTTGATATTCAGCCAGTGTAGAACGTTTAATCTGACCCAGTTTTGAAACTGCTAAAATATAGCGGTTTTCATCAAAGGTTTCGATTGGAATTGCTTTGATGATTGTTTCGTTCGAATCAAGTGAAACGATACTCGATATATGCTGGCCAAGGTCCTTCCAGCGGATATCAGGTAGTTCATGAATCGGCTGATAGATGTAATTTCCTAAACTTGTGAACAGTAGCAAGTGATGTTGCGTATTCATCATCGACTCAAATAATAGATAATCTGAGTCTTTCATTGTGAAGTCTTTACCGTTAGAAGCACTGTATGAACGTGTACTTGTACGTTTTACATATCCGTCTTTCGTCACGGTAACCATAACCTCTTCACTCGGAATCAAGA
>NZ_JBFUJC010000203.1:0-5641 GCF_056401595.1 Paenisporosarcina sp. P4_E4_2
GGACAGCATCGCGCGAATATGGTCAATTTTCAACATCCCCATTGGTTCTCTTGCTTCTTCCATGGTTACTTCAATACCTGCATTTTCAAAAATATCAATAAACACGTTTACTGGTGCAAAGCAACCAAAATCGACTGTTGTCCCAGCCCAATCAAAAATAACTCCTTCTACTTTGTTCATTTTTTCATCACTCCCATGTAAGATTCTATAATATTGCATAATTCTTCAATATCAGCTTGGTAAATCTCACCAATATTTCCGATTCGAAATGTATTTTCATTCGTCAATTTACCCGGATAAAGTACATAGCCTCTCTCCTTAACAAATGTATAAAAGTGTTCAAAATTAAAGCAATCATCCGGAAAAAGAAAGGTTGTAATAATAGGAGATTGTTTTTCTTCTGATAAATAAGCTTGAAATCCTATTTTTTTAAGTCGATCTCTTAACATTCGATTATTATTCTGATAACGTGAAAACCTTGCTGGAATGCCACCTTCTTCATCTAATTCATCAAGGGCCTTAGAAAACGCAGCCACTACATGTGTCGGAGAAGTAAAACGCCATTTCCCGTCCTTGTCCATTTCCTTCCATTGATCATATAAATCTAATGACAAACTTTGCGAATTACCTTCACAAGCTATTAGCTTCTCTAATCTAGCAACGACAAAAGCAAAACCTGGAACCCCTTGAATGCATTTATTGGCACTGCTAATTAAATAATCAATCCCTAGTTCAGGAACATTAATCTCCATTCCACCGAAACTGCTCATGGCATCAATGATTAACGTTTTCTCAAATTCCTTTGATAGTTTTGAAATCATCTCAATTGGATTTAATATGCCTGTTGTAGTTTCACAATGGACCATGACAATATGCATAATACCTGGATCCTCTTGTAAAATTTTTCTAACTTCATCTTCATTCGGGTATTCATTGTAGGCGGTGCTGTATTCCCTAAATGCTAGTCCAATATATTTTGCTATTTTTACAAGTCTTTCTCCATAGGCACCGTTCGTTATAATTAAAACCTTATCTTGATTTGAAATTGTGGTATTCATCACAGCTTCAACCGCAAACGTGCCACTTCCCTGCATGAGTACAGTAGTATATTCTTCTTGGTCAGCCCCTGCCAATTTAAGAAGCTTAGCTCTTATTTTTTGTGTAATAGCTTTATAATCATTATCCCAAGTACAACGGTCTAAAAGCATTTCCTCTTTCACACTGCTTGTCGTTGTCAACGGACCGGGTGTTAAAAGTTTATAGTGATTCATGGTTCTCTTTATTCTCCTTCATTTATGAACTAGTCAGAAGTTGTTGGAAAGTAACGTTTTTTCAATCGGGTTGAAAAGACTTCTAATAGAATGGCAATAATTAGAATTGCGTAGGTAATAAAGCCAACCTCCCGCAGATCGAAGTAGAAGCTAGATGCCATAAAAAGCTCAAATCCGATTCCGCCTGCCCCAGCTGCTGCCCCCATTGCTACTGCTACACCAAAATTAATCTCAAATCGCAAGAAAATCCATGATAACAAATAGGTAAAAGTAGACGGTATAACACCGCTTCTTACGATATGCCACCAGTTCGCACCAGTTGATTGCAGCGCCTCAAAGATTCCCTTATCGACTTCTTCAAATGCCTCAGAAAATGCTTTAACTAAATAAGCGATAGAATGAAATAACATACCAAGAACCGCCGCTTCACTTCCCAACCCAGCGGAAATCGCAAAGATAAACACCCATAATACCGTTGGAACAGCCCGAATAACAGCAACAAATATACGAACGATTCTCGATACCCATGCAGGAGCTAAATTCGTTGCGGCCATCAAAGAAAGGAAAAAGGCTATAATGCCTCCGATAATCGTAGCTAGAAATGCTAAACCAAGTGTAATCCCAACTTGATAGACGGCTTCTCCTAAATCAAAATGACTTAATTTTGGTTCAAGAAACATCACTTTTAAGTTATAAGCTGTTTCCGAAATCGCTGAACCTAATTCCAGCCCTGCATAGTTAAAAAATAGAAAAGAAATAACTGTCATAACTGTTAGAATCATTAACGTCCATCTTAGAACTTGATCACCTTTGTTACCCGATTTTGTACGAATACGGCCGTCTTTCTTTCTTTTAATATAGGTTTCTTCCATTATAGAATCACCTTCCGTATATAATTTGATATAATATCCACAATAATGACGGTAATGACAATACATAGTGTCACAAGTGCTACCGCATTATAATTTAACATTTTATAATACATATCAAAGGTATATCCTATTCCCGAAGCCGTTAAGATTCCCACCAATGTGGCATTTCTAATATTCGTTTCAACCATGAACAATACCCAGCTGATCATCTGTGGTAGACATTGTGGAATGACAGCTTTACTCACAATTTGGAAATAGGTTGCCCCCGTTGCAGTTAATGCTTCAACAGAACTTTGGCTGGCTTCATCAATAGATTCGATAAATGCCCTTGTTAAAAAACCTACCGTTCCCACAAATAGAGCGAGAAATCCTGTTACTGAATTTTGTCCAAAAGAAATGAGCAAAACCAGCGACCATGCGACAACTGGAATATTTCTTGATACTGAAGCAATAAAACGAGCAAATACACTTAAGATGTTGTTTACTTTTGTTGTTTTTGATCCAAATACCCCTAAGAAGAGAGAAATAACAGCCGCAATAGTTGTTGCGGCAATAGACATAAAGATGGTTTCAGCTAATTTCCCTAGGATCTTTGGTAAATTATCAAGTGACTCCTGTGTCACCATTAAATTAGAAAAGATCCAGCCTATAGCTTCAGGGATTGCCGCCATCCCCTCCACAAAGTTAAATGTTGTAATAACTGATGATAAATAGGTAAGAACGATGATGAGGAGAAGAAAGATTACTGTCTGCCATTTGCTTTTTCGCATCGTTTTTTCATTCACAGTCATTTCCCCTTATCCTGTTATTAAATCTTTTGTTTTGGTTCCATAGATTTTGTGAATTTGTTCGTCAGAAAGCTCACGGCCATTTCCATTAAATACAACTTCACCACTATTCAACCCAATAATTCGATCTGAATAGTGTTGTGCCACTTCCACTTGGTGTAAATTCACTAAACATGTAATGCCCATTTCCGTACTTATCGATTTTAAATGGTCCATGATCACCTTAGAAGAATTCGGATCAAGTGAAGCAATTGGTTCATCACATAGAATCAATTTAGGTTCTTGAATAAGCGCTCGGCATATCCCTACACGTTGCTGCTGACCACCGCTTAATTGGTCACATCGTTTATAAGCATGTTCATGAATTCCTAGTTTCTCCAACAGGTAAAAGGCACGTTCTTTTTCCTCTTCTGTATATCTGCCTAGTAGTCCTTGTAGCGTTGTTTTATAACCAAACCGACCATGTAACACATTCTCAATCACCGTCAAACGAGGTACGAGATTATAGTGCTGAAACACCATCCCAATATTTGTTCGCAATTTACGTAATTCTCTTTTACTTAAACTTCCAACTTCTTGATTGTTAAAAATAATCATTCCTTCATTAAATTCAACCATTCGATTCATACAACGCAGCATGGTCGATTTACCAGCACCTGATGGACCAATGACAGAAACAAATTCTCCTGCTTTTATTTCAAAATTAATATTCTTTAGTATTTGTTTGTTTGCTGTATATGATTTACCAAGTCCTTCTACCTTTAACAAAGACATTCGAAATGACTCCTTTTTGGTTTAATTAGCAAGTAAGAGTGTACATAACGAATATACCCCTATGCACACTCTTCTTCCTATACAGTTTTACCTATTGATGAAGTGGTGTATTATTTTGAAAGTTCTCGGATTGGATCATACCATTCATCTTCTACAGCAATTAGTCTTTCTTTACCCTTTTTAGTGAATAAAGCTGTCTGTTCTGAATCTTCAGGAGCAAAGATTTTTTCATTATTTGCAAATTCATCTGAAGTTAATAAGGCTTGAATTTTATCAAAATCCACTTGACCGATTACATCCATGTTTACTACGAATGGTTCATTTAATACAGGTGTAGCACTCATTAATGTAAATTCCTTGCCTGCAACCRTATTAAAAGGTTCTGTTGCATCATCTTTAACGTGATAAACAGCACCGACTGTATTTTCATCGCCTTCAGCAATCTCCACATAATCCTCTACACAAGTATCACAAAATGCTGCAACATCTGCATTACCAGTTAATAAATTAACTGCGGAACCTTGGTGAGAGTTGCCAAATAATACTTGGGAGAATAACGGGCCGCCTTCCATTAAATCCTCTGGCGTTATGTCTGCATACTCTTTTTGTTGTGAGAAATGAGCAATAATATTAGCGGATGGAACTTTAAACCCTGATGTTGAACTGTTTGATACGAATGAAAACTTTGTATTAGCAATTGTATCAAGTGAAAATTCTCCATTTACTTTGTATTTGTCCTGCTCGTCTACATTAACTGCTAACCAGCTATGATATTTAGCATCATCCAAAGTACCGGATTCACCAGATTTCACTGCAATTGTTTGAACCGCATCATTTCTATTATTTGCTTCAACATAACTTTGTGAACCCGTAAATGCAATGTCCGCATTGTTATTCACTAGTGTTTCAATTGCAATGGCATAGTCAGTTGTTAATTGATGCTCTACTTTTTTACCTGTAGCCTCTGTAATAAGTCGTCCAATTTCTTCGCGAGATGATTTCATATCTTCACCAGATTCGTTTGGATACCATACCATTTTAATCACATCATCCACTTCTCCAGCACTGTCATTCCCTCCACTACAAGCCGTTAATAAAACAGATAATACTAAGAGTATTACTAACATTAATTTAGTCTTCATTTTTTTCTCTCCTTTTCCTTAATAAATAGATAGTAGAATTTGTGTGACATCTTCTTTTGTTAAAGCAACTGGGTTATTATCCATTCGGCCCTTTGTAAAGGCGTTTCTGGCGATTTTTTCGATTATTTCTTCATTCGCCTTATAATCTCTGAGCTTGCTTGAGAAACCCGATAGTTGATGGAAATGCTCGATAAGCTTTTGGATTTCACTGACGTTGCTTACTCCAAAGGCTTGAAGCAACTTATCGTTTTCAATAATGGAGTCAAAATTGATTTCCATCACTTTTGCCAAGGTGATGCTTGCCGCAATCCCGTGAACCATTCCAAGTTCTAATGTGAGAGGATACGAGATTGAATGGCATGCCGTTGTTCTTGTATTGCTAAAGGCTAGACCTCCATACAAGCTTCCTAAAGCAATTTCTTTCCTTAATGTAATGTCATTCGGATGATTTAATACACTTTCAAAATTGTTGACAATCCGATTGATCGCTTCTAATGAATAGATTCTTGAAATTTCATTGGAGCTTTTTGACCAGTAAGCCTCAGTAGCATGACATAAAGCATCTAAAGCGGTTGCAACCGTTAATCCCTTCGGTAATGATGCTGTTAGAGCCGGGACGATGATAGCGGTATGTGCATATAGTTTTTCCCAATCAACTGACATTTTCACTCCGTTAGCGCGATCCCAAATTGTTGCCCAGCAAGTAACCTCGGAACCTGTACCTGAGGTTGTCGGAATCCCAATCCAGGGTACGAAATTTTGACTTTCTATATAAAGCTTTTGTTCAATTATAG
>NZ_JBFUJC010000204.1:0-5608 GCF_056401595.1 Paenisporosarcina sp. P4_E4_2
GTATTATTGTTGGACGAACCGACTGCAGGCATGTCACTCGAAGAAGTACCAGCCATTCTAGAAGTCATCAAACGGATAAAGCAACAGGAGAATAAAACAATCTTGCTGATTGAACACAAAATGGATATGATTCTGGATTTATCGGATTCCATTATGGTGCTGTTCAATGGCTCGCTTCTGGCAGACGGCACACCAGAAGAAATTATGCAAAATGAAACAGTGCAAAATGCTTATTTAGGAGGCTCCTACAATGAACACCATGCTCAAAGTTGATGGGGTCCACACCCATATCGGGCAATATCATATTTTACAAGGCATTTCGTTTGAAGCAAAAGAAGGAGAAGTCAGCGTATTGCTAGGTCGTAATGGGGCTGGAAAAACGACGACGTTGAAAACCATTCTTGGACTGACTCCCGCTTCAAAAGGACAAATCACGTTCAAAGGTCAGGATATCACCAAAAAACCGACACATGGGATCGCGAATACAGGCATTGGCTATGTACCAGAAGATCAGGGGATATTTGGCGCATTGACTGTTGAAGAAAACATGAAAGTGGCCATGCGTAAAGATGATGAAGCCACTTTGGCCAAACAGGACTATGTCTTAAACCTCTTTCCGGATTTGAAAAAATTCTGGAAAAAAGACGGAGGTCATTTGTCAGGTGGTCAAAAGCAAATGCTTGCGATGGCTAGAGCTTTTGTTGGAAACAGTCAGTTGCTACTGATTGACGAACCATCTAAAGGTCTTGCTCCCATTGTCATTGAAAAAGTGATGGAAGCCATTATTGATATGAAAAAACATACAACGATTGTCTTGGTCGAACAGAACTTTATGATGGCAAGTCGAATCGGTGATACATATACACTCCTCGATGACGGGAAAACGGTCCAGACAGGTCTAATGCAGGAATTAATCCAAGACGAGCAAGTGAAACGAAAATATTTAGGAATCGGATAAGGAGGATCAGTCATGGAACTACTCTTGAATTTAACCATCAATGGGCTAGCCACTGGCATGTTAATTTTCCTTCTTGCTGCCGGCTTGACCTTGACTTTCGGTTTGATGGACGTACTTAACTTTGCACATGGAGGGTTATTTGCCTGGGGAGCCTACTCGTCCGTTTGGTTTTATGCGTTGACAGACAGTTTTGGCCTGGCGATTCTCGGAGCAATCGGGACGGGAATCATTCTCGGATTCATTACGGAAAAATTGATCATCACACCTGTCTATGGCAATCATATTCAACAAATCTTAATAACGTTAGGATTCATGCTTGTTTTAACTGAGCTTTTGAAAGTCGTGTTCGGTCCTAATCAGCTTCCAGCAAAAACTCCGCCCTACTTAGTGGGAAGCTGGGAAATTGGGGATGTCATCATTATTAAATACCGAGTTTTCATCATTGTGGTTGGTTTCCTGATTTTCGGGATTTTCCAATACATCTTAAAGAAAACAAAAATCGGCTTGATCGTTCGCGCAGGTGTCATGAACAAAGAAATGGTGCAGACACTGGGAATCAACATCAAAAATGTATTTCTGTATGTCTTTATCGCCGGAGCTGCATTAGCAGCACTCGGAGGGGCACTGATGGCTCCGTATTCAGGAGTGATTTATGCAGAGATGGGCATGGAATTTGCCATCTTAGGTTTCATTGTCGTGGTTATCGGAGGGATGGGCAGTTTTCCAGGATCACTGCTTGCAGCAATTTTAGTAGGCTTAGCTGGAAGCTTTATGGCGTATTACGTGCCATCACTTTCGTTAGCCGTCAACATGATGCTGATGGCCGTCGTATTAATATTCCGTCCGYAAGGATTATTCAAGGCAAAGGGGTGAAGACATGACAAGTAAATTTCAGTGGAACAATATTTTTCTATCCATTATCGCGATTGTGTTGTTCATCTTCCCTTTTGTAACGGATTCCAGGACTTGGACAATATTATTGACGCAAATTTTCATCTTTTCAATTTTGGCCATGAGTTATGACATTTTACTTGGCTATACAGGCATCGTCTCATTCGGACACGCAATGTTCTTTGGAATGGGTGCCTATACCACCGCTGTCATGCTGGACCGGATGGAACCGACCATCGGTGTCTTCATATTATCAATCGCAACCGGCATGTTCCTCGCAGGTGTCGTCAGCTTTATTGTCGGTTTGATGACACTGCGTCTGAAAAGTCATTTCTTTGCCATGCTGACACTTGCTGTATCTGGATTATTTCTCGTACTAGCAGAAAAATGGCGCAGTCTGACATCAGGAAATGATGGTTTCACGTTCCGCGCACCGGAATTCTTCAAAGATCGTATGGTTTTCTATCTCGTTACACTCGTGTGCCTTGTTGTGGTGTATTTGTTATTAAGAAGATTTGTGCAATCTCCGATGGGTCAAGTGCTGGTAGCGGTACGCGAAAACGAGCAGGAAACAAAATCACTCGGATTCAAAACCCTACACTATAAAGTGATTGCCTCCGTAGTAGCTGGCATTGTGGCAAGTTTGGCTGGTTCTTTATATGCGGTAAGTTTACGATTCGTGAATACAAGTGTATTGACGATGGATATCACGCTGGACGCGTTGCTCATGACCATTATCGGAGGCGTCGGGACATTGATCGGTCCAATTATTGGAGCTGGTGTAATCGAATTATCTCAACATTATTTATCCGGAATGGCTAAGGACTATCCGATTTTTGAACGATGGATCATTTTCTTCGGAATTGTCTATATCCTAGCGGTAATATTCTTCCCTTTAGGTATTGTGGGAACCGTCCGACAAGCAATTCACAAACGAAAAAACCCCGCAGTACTTGAAAAGTCGTCGTCCGGCACGGAGGGATTGTAATGCAAATTGGTATCGTCAGCACAGGTCTTTACATACCTACTCATTCCATGACAGCAGAAGAAATCTCTTTAGCCTCAGGGGTACCTTTACAGGTAGTCAAAGATAAGATGGGCATTACGAAAAAACCGATTCCAGGTCCTGACGATCATACGGTTCAGATGGGTATCTGGGCAGCAAAGGATGCTTTAGACAGAGGTCATGTCGATCCTAAATCAATTGACTGCGTGATCTATATAGGCGAAGAGCATAAGGAATACCCACTATGGACCGCAGCCATTAAAACACAGGAAGAAATCGGCGCATTTCATGCATGGGGGTTTGATATCGCACTGCGTTGCGGCACAACCATACTGGCACTTAAATTGGCTCAAAGTTTGATGCTTGCAGACGATTCTATCGACACAGTCCTGCTTGCAGGTGGATACCGAAATGGGGATTTCATCGATTATACAAACGAGCGGACCCGCTTCATGTTCAATCTCGGAGCGGGAGGTGGCGCGATGATTTTGAAAAAGAATCATGGCCACAATATTTTGCTTGAATCGGATATCATGACCGATGGATCCTTTTCGGAAGATGTCGTGGTACCAGTCGGAGGGACGAAAATGCCACTGACGAATGAAGTGTTGTCGTCGGGCTCTTATCGACTCGATGTCACCGATCCAGAAGGAATGAAAAAACGTCTGGAACAAAAATCAATGCAAAACTTTTTGAAGGTCATCCGACACTCTTTGTCGAAGAGCGGATATACAGAACAAGATATTTCTTACGTTGCCATGCTCCACATGAAAAAATCAGCACATGACTACGTGCTCAATGAACTGGGGTTAACGGAAGACCAGTCCATTTACTTGCATGAATACGGTCATATTGGCCAAATGGATCAAATCATTTCTTTGCAGCTCGCACAACAACAAGGAAAGCTTCAAAAAGGAGATATTGTCGTATTGGTTAGTGCTGGTATCGGCTATGCGTGGGGAGCAACAACAATCAAATGGGGTTCTGAATAGGGGGAGATTTAATATGGCAATGCAAAAAATTTTACTCGACAATGGCGAAACGATTTCATACCGTGAACGTTACGGTGGAGAGCAAGTTGTCGTCCTCGTTCATGGAAATATGACTTCTTCTCTGCACTGGGATGTGTTGATTGATGCTCTGGATCCAAAATATAAACTGTATGCGCTGGACCTGAGAGGCTTCGGGGAATCAAGTTACCATACTCGTGTTCAAGGAATAGCTGATTTTGCCGCTGACTTGAGAGGTTTCGTGGATGCACTCGGACTTGAAACATTTCATTTAGTCGGCTGGTCCACAGGGGGGGCAATCTGTATGCAATTTGTCGCTGACAACCCAAGATACTGTGAGAAACTCGTCCTGCTTGCTTCCGCTTCAACCCGTGGGTATCCATTCTCCGGGACAAAGGCAGATGGAACACCCGATTTGCAAACTCGTCTTCAATCTATCGAAGAAGTGGAAAATGATGCAGGAAAAACAAAAGCCGTACAAGGATTATATGATACGCAAAACCGTGAAGGACTAAAAGGACTCTGGAATGCACTGATTTATACACATAAACAGCCTGACGAGAAAAAATACGATGAATATGTATCGGATATGCTGACGCAACGCAATTTGGCGGACGTTTACCATTCATTAAACACGTTCAATATCAGCAATGTTCATAACGGGCTAAGTCAAGGCACAAATCAATCCAAGGATGTCACCATTCCAGTACTAATTTTAAGAGGCGATCGTGACTATGTTGTATCTGAAGAGATGACACAGGAAATCGTGGAAGACCTTGGGGAAAACGCCACTTATATTCCATTAACTAATACAGGGCATTCACCGCTCATCGATGATTTGCCGCAACTGACACAACGAATCGAAGAATTTTTAGGTTAGGAGGCTACTATATGCGTTTAGATAAGCAAGTTGCGATTATCACTGGTGGGGCAAATGGAATCGGCTACGCATCAGTCGAGCGCTTCGCCCAAGAAGGAGCTCGTGTCATTCTAGCAGATTATGATGAATCTACCGGAGTGAAAGCAGCGGAAGAGTTAAAAGAGCAAGGCTATGATGTCACGTTCGTTCAAGTCGATGTGGCGGATCGCGACAGTGTCCAGCACATGGTCGCACAAGCGGTTGAAATTTACGGAGGCATTGATATTTTGGTGAATAATGCCGGCATCACCAGAGATGCGATGCTTGCGAAAATGGACATTGCTGACTTTCAGAGGGTTCTTGATGTCAATTTAACGGGCGTCTTTAACTGTACACAAAGCGTATTGCCACACTTAATCGAAAAAGGAAAAGGGAAAATTATTAATACTTCTTCAGTCAGTGGTGTATATGGGAATGTTGGACAGACCAATTATGCCGCTTCAAAAGCAGCAGTCGTAGGGATGACCAAATCGTGGGCAAAAGAATTGGGACGCAAAGGCATCAATGTCAATGCTGTGGCACCCGGATTCACCTTGACTGCAATGGTCGAGAAAATGCCTGATAAAATCATTGACCAAATGAGATCGATTGTTGGATTGCAACGATTGGCTGTACCGAAAGATATTGCTAATGCCTATTTATTTCTCGCATCGTCAGAATCGGATTATGTTCATGGGCATGTTCTGCATGTTGACGGTGGCATTATGATGTAAGAAAGGAAGGGTACGTATGTATAATGATCAATCCTGGTTTTTAAAACGAGCACTATTGGCACCCTCCCGTCTTGCCTGTGTTGATATCGATAGTGACCAGCAATGGACGTA
>NZ_JBFUJC010000205.1:0-5572 GCF_056401595.1 Paenisporosarcina sp. P4_E4_2
GCCACATACAAGCCACCGCTCGTCTCGGAATTCTTCGAAAGAGTATCAATATAATGAGCAATTCCGTCTTTTGATATTTCTTCTCCAAACAAGACGACTCGCATCTGACCGGTCACGTTTTTTTTCGATGTTTTTCTATTAATATCAGTACGGGCACCACGAATAGTTTCATTCTCAGCCGAAATTACTTCTACATTACTTTGGAATTCTGGATTCACTTGACGAACGACTGCTGTTACCGACAATTTATCGTCTTCTCTCAAATCATATCCAAGTAAGGTTGTCAATCCAATCTGTTCCAGCAATTTCTGTTCCGCACATCCAACCAACGAAACAAAGAGAACAACGAATATGAAGCCAAGTTTTATTTTTTTCATATCTTTTGCTCCTTACGAGTCCGATATTTCTTTTTCATTATTGCGAGAAAGTATATAAAGATGGGATAAACAAATATGACATAAAATCCAACTTTGGAAAAGTAAGTGTTCACCGCATTGATTTGGGTACGAGTTTCAATGGAAAGAGAGAGCATAAAGATGACAACCGAAAACAGCCAAATAAATTTGTTTGAATTTACTTTCACCAATCGTAAGCTTCCCCGATAAGCAGCCCATAGGTATAGACAAAGGTTGGGCAAAATCACTAACATCCAAAAGCAAACGGCAATATATTCAAACCGTTCGATAAACGGAAAATGGACGACGCTGAATAATGTTAAGGTGGCCCAAATCGATTTATTTAATTGTTCTGGGCTGAAGTATGTGATAGAAACTAATATGACAGATAGATAAATGATCGTAGTTGCCAACAATCCAAAATGTACATGCTTTTGTACTTTATTTTTATCCTTGATGAATGGGTAGATCACATTGAGTATCTCAAACCCCGCAATAGTAAACGTCATGGACTGTGCACCTTTTAAAATTCCGATAATATCGGTTTCCATTATGGGCAGCAAACTTCGCGCCGAAGTAAATTGAAGTGGATATACCAACATGGGCAAAAGCCAAATGGACAGAACGAAACTGAAAAATGAAATCCCAACAATAACACGCAGTCCACCTGTAAAAGCGTAGATGACTATCAGCAGTAAAGTAGCGGAAATAAACCACGTACTCAAGTTCGGAAAAACCCACGTTTGAACCACTTCAATATAGTTTCGTAATACAGAGAAAAATGCAGTTGAACAATACAATATATATAAAAGATTTAAAAAGTTGCCGAACCATTTTCCGAAAATGTCTTGATGGATGCCGTATAAATCATTCGAACCGTAGATTTCCAGAGTTTTAATCATAATAATCGCGATAATATGAGTGGCAATTCCGACGAGCAGAACAGAAATCCAGGCATCATGTTTGGCGTCCTGATAAATGACACGTTGGAAGCCATGGATACCAACACCTACTTGAATCGTATGAATCACAAAAAAAAGTAGAAAAGCATTGATCATCTCTTGGTTTTTCACATGTATGGTGTTGTTCACTCAAATCACCTTCAGTTCAACTTTTTTCTGGATTGATTGGTTCTGGTTGATATTTATCTGCATCCTGTGGCCTTGCATTTGATTGCCTTTTGTAAGCAAATGGTAATGGTAACCTAATGATACTATCTCGCCAATCCTTAAAACGCGGGGGATAGAAAGGAGCAGTGTATGGTGCTCCCAAACTAGACTGACGAATCAGGTGAGTCAAGATGAAGCAAAAACCGAGCATGATTCCATAAAAACCCCAAAAACCCGCTAACAAAATCAATGGAAAGCGGATGACCCGAATGACGTTACCCATCATAAAGCTTGGCGTCGTAAAAGAAGCCAATGCGCTTAGCGCAACAATGATAATAAGAATATTACTCGTAATCCCGGCTTGTACCGCCGCGGTTCCTATCACGATACCGCCTACGATACCGATGGTTTGTCCAACTTTGGTCGGTAATCTTGCCCCTGCTTCCCTTAATAATTCAATTATCAATTCCAGGAGTAATGCTTCAATTATTGGTGGGAATGGCACTAGAGCTCTGGATTCGCTTAAAGGAACTAACAGCGATTGAGGGATGACTTCATAATGAAAAGTCAGAGCTGCTACATACATAGGTGTCAAGTAAATGGACAAAAATACGGCACCGAATCTCAATARTCGAAAAAAGGAAGCGATTGGCCATCGCAGGTTTTGATCTTCCCTGCTTTGAAAAAATTCAATGAACGCGTATGGGCATAATATTGCCATGGAACTGCCATCCACAAGGATGCCTAATTTACCATTCAGCAACCCTTCGCAAAACCTGTCCGGTCTTTCAGTAAGAAGCATCTGGGGAAACGGTGATAAAGAATTGTCATCAATCATTTCAGCAAGAGTCGAACTATCCAATAAGGCATCCAGCTTTAAGCTGGTAATCCTGTCTTTCAACGTATTCACCATGTCCTCGGATGCAATGCCCTTGATAYATAAAAGGGCAATCGTTGTATTCGTTTGTTTTCCAACAATAAATTTTTCATTGCACAGCTCAGGATTTTTAATATACCTTCGAATTAGTGATTCATTGGAAGACAGGCTTTCATTGAATCCGACCTGTGCCCCGATTACCTGTGATTCATTTTCAGGTGCTGTCAAGCTTCGGGACTCTTTCGTCGTGATTTTTGCCATTACAACTTGAGAAAATCCATTTATATGAATCAGTGCCGTCCCGTTATACATAGAAAGTACGGAATGATCCAGTTGTTCATCCAAATCAACCTCGGGCAGGGAAAGTGCAGATTTAAGACTTTCAGGTGATTCATACTCTTTTCTTAAAAGGTCTGGAAGGAGCTGTTCTTTTATGGTTCGGCCATCCACCAAACTATCTATGTAAGTAAGCGTGAGATTTGGAGAAATTGTTTTGACAACTAAGTCAGTTGGATTGTTGGTTGCTTTTTTAATAGCCTTTAAATAATCTTCTGATGAGATTGGAAACAATTTTTCATTATGAACCTTACTTGCTTTTTCATCTTTGTGATTTTCGCCATCTTCAACAGTCGGTTTATTCTTCGAGGAAGACTGTCTGCTCTTTTTTTTGAACATTTCTTTCCCTCCTTTTACAACCCTTTCTTTTAGAATAGGCTCCAGGAAGATAATCTATACGCATAATTCAAACGTAATAATATTTTTTGACATTTATAGATTACGGACTTTCGTACAGTTCGATCTGCATTTGTTATACTGAAACAAGATATTTTAAAAGGAGAGATTCCAATGAAAACATTCGCCTTGATCGCTGGAAGTTTGCGGAAAGAATCATTAAATCGAAAGTTACTTGCCTACTTAAAAGAAACGTACAAAGTGGACATGAAAATGGAGTTTATTGAAATCAATGAGTTTCCATTGTTTAATGAAGATATCGAAGCTGAGGTTCCTGAACAGGTGAAAAAAGCCATCCAACTGATACAGGAATCTGACGGTGTGCTGATTGCGACGCCTGAATATAACCATTCAGTGCCTGGGGCATTGAAGAATGCATTAGATTGGCTTTCAAGAAAAGAAAAAGTTTTTATTAAGAAACCAGTTTTGATCATGGGTTGTTCAGGAGGACCAGTAGGAACATCACGTGCTCAAAATCATTTACGATTAATATTAAATTCACCAGGACATCAAGCGTTAACACTACCTGGAAATGAAATTTTGATTGGACTAGCACCAACGAAATTTAATGATAAAGGAACACTAACTGATGAAAAGACCGTAATATTCATTAATGGAGTCATGAAGAAATTCATTACATGGATCGATACTACAAAAGAGTGGCAGAAAGAGGAGATATAATGCAATCCAATCAGAGGCCCCACATTTTATTAGTCGACGGAATGGCACTTTTATTCCGTTCGTTTTTTGCAACTTCAGTCTTTGGACAATACTTTAGAAATGAACAAGGTGTCCCAACTAATGGTGTTCAAGGGTTTGCCCGTCATGTGATGAGCGCAAAACAAATTATGCAACCGACTCATATGGCCATTTGTTGGGATATGGGTATGCACACTTTCCGCAATGATTTGTTTGATGGATACAAATCCAACCGTCCTGCTCCGCCTGAAGAAATGCTGCCTCAATTTGATATGGCTAAGAGTCTTTCTGAAATGCTTGGCTGGAAAAACTTTGGGGAAGTTGGGATGGAAGCGGATGATTTAATTGGCTCCATGACATGCAAGTGGCAAAATGAAGCAGATATCACCATCGTAAGTGGAGATAAAGATTTATTGCAATTACTCAATCCCACAACTAAAATCGCTTTTACGAAAAAAGGGTATAACATCTATGACGAATATACATACGAACGTTTTGTAGAAGAGTATCAAATTGAGCCTTCGGTTTTTGCCGATGTGAAAGCATTTATGGGAGATTCGAGTGACGGGTACCCGGGAGTTAAAGGAATAGGACCGAAAAGTGCACTTCAACTTATTCAAAGCTATGGTTCTGTTGAAGGAGTCATTGAGGCGTTACCGGAGTTAAAGCCAGGTCAACAAAAGAAGATTCAGGAAAACCTGGACATGTTACGATTGTCAAAAAGACTTGCTACGATTCATTGTGAAATGGATTTGCCGATTGAACTTGATCAATTGATTGTACCTTCATACAGTCAGCAATTATTAACTCAGGTAGAGGAAGCTGGATACGGCATTACGAGTCGGTATGCTAGAACTTTATATTCGATTTAACTTTATTTGGAGGAAACTTGGTCGTGTCTGAAGTTACTCGTCTCTTAAACGAGCATTGTCAGTAATTCAAACTTCTTAGTATTTGGGGATATTTTTACGAACGTTAAAATACCTTTGTTCTTTTCATATGAAATTTGGCGATTTCTTCCACCATTATCGTGGATGATCAGCATCAAGTCGTTTTCTTTTTCTTCAAACCCGATGAGCGGGACCCAATGATAGGAAAAATCATAAGAGCTGAACCAGTGAAATGAAAAGTACCGATCAAATTTACATGCCACCGGTCTTCCGGCTCGTAATTCTTCTTTTGCTTCTTCCATCGAACAGGTATCAATATCCCAATTAGGGCCGAGAAGTTTCCGTAAATTATGTTTTAAACGCCATGTAAATAAACCAATTCGAGTACATCCCAGTAAACGGTATAATCGATTCGCATCATAAGGACATGAATTCGGCATCAAGTAACGCAAAATGGTCAGGGCAGTAACAGGTCCACATGCAGATTTCTGATACTGTGTTTTGATTGATCTATCAAATTGCGATAGACCTTGTAATTCTAATTGAATACGCATAATGTCACCTCAGTGAAAAAAGAGTTTTTCCGTCTGATTTAACAGTACGGAAAAACTCTTTTTCTGTAAACTTTGAAGCTTTCGTTGCCATTTAAAATGGTAGAAAAACTCCAAATCTAGCTATCTATCAAATTATAAGTATTGATGAATGTCTACGTTTGCACCTTCGGCAAGTGCATTTCCAAGCGATTCATCGGCGCGGTGGAAGTTTGCTATCGCACGCCCTACGATGTCACGATTTTGGATGGTAGAGAATTGATCTAGCAAGTTTTTAATGAGCGTTAGTTTTGTAGACTCATCATAACTACGGTAAATT
>NZ_JBFUJC010000206.1:0-5551 GCF_056401595.1 Paenisporosarcina sp. P4_E4_2
TTCGACATCATCCGACATTATCTAATGGATAAAACTAACAAAAAAAGTCTCAATAGCACTTACATGCTACTGAGACTTTAACTGTTTAATTACGAACTTTTTTGAATAAAAGTGACGCGTTATGTCCACCAAAACCAAGTGAATTACTCATTGCATACTCGATTTCTTTTTCACGTGAGGCGTTTGCCACATAATCAAGATCACAAATCGGATCAGGATTTTCCAAGTTCATCGTTGGAGGCAAAATACTATCATGTATTGCAAGCGAAGTAAATATCGCTTCAATTCCGCCAGCTGCTCCAAGCAAATGTCCTGTCATTGATTTTGTTGAACTCATAGCAAGTTTGTAAGCATGTYCACCAAATACTGATTTAACTGCCATTGTTTCAAATTGGTCGTTGTATGGTGTGCTCGTTCCATGTGCATTGATATAGTCAACATCAGTAGGAGAGATTCCAGCATCCGTAAGTGCTTGTTGCATTGCACGGGCAGCGCCTTCACCCTCAGGAGCTGGGGCTGTGATATGATGTGCATCACCAGTTGAACCGTAGCCGATAATTTCCGCATAAATTTTCGCACCACGTGCAATGGCGTGTTCATACTCTTCCAAAATAACAATACCCGAGCCTTCTCCAATTACAAATCCATCACGGTTTGCATCAAATGGACGTGAAGCGGTCTTAGAATCTTGGTTAAGAGTAAGAGCAGTATTCGAACAGAAACCTGCAACTGACATATTTGTTATCGGTGCTTCTGCTCCACCAGAAATCATTACATCAGCCTCTCCACGTTGAATCACTTTAAATGCATCACCGATTGAGTTAGTGCCTGATGCACAAGCTGTCACGGTACAAGAATTCATTGCTTTTGCACCGAAATGAATCGATACTTGACCCGCTGCCATGTCCGGAATCATCATCGGGACGAAAAACGGACTTACTCGACGATAGCCTCTGTCAAGAAATGTGCGGAACTGTGCTTCATACGTTTCCATTCCACCAATTCCAGACCCAATCCATACGCCTGTGCGAAGACCCAGTTCAGGTGTTAATTCCAAATTTGCATCTTTCATCGCCATAATGGATGCTGCCAGTGCAAAATGTGTAAAGCGGTCCATTTTTCTTGCTTCTTTACGCTCGATATATGTTTCGATATCAAAGTCTTTAACCTCTGCTGCAACTTTTGCAGGAAAATCGTCCGGGTTGACGCGAGTCATTGGTCCAATGCCCGATCTGCCTTCTTTAATCCCCGCCCAAGTTGTTTCAATATCATTTCCAAGCGGTGAAACCGCTCCTACTCCCGTTATTACAACACGACGTTTTGTCATGATTTTTTCTCCCTTCATGTGAAAATTGATTTTTATATAACTGTTTAACATTGCATTACTTGACTGGGTGACAATCGTCTCCAACGGACACTCTGTCAGAATAACTCTATCTTCCCCATTTTAAGCAAATGGCCCCCCATGTTAAACCGCCGCCAAATCCAACAAGAACCACTACATCATCGTCTTTCACTCTACCCGCTAAAATATCTTCTTTTAATGAGATTGGTATAGATGCAGCAGATGTATTACCGTATTGATTAATTGTTTTGGACATTCTCTCTACAGGTAATTCTAATCGCTGTCTTGAAGCTTCCATAATTCGAATATTCGCTTGATGAGGCACCAAGAAATCGACTTCATCTTTTGTCAGTCCAGCTTTGACAATGACATTTTCAGCTGATTCCCCCATTTGACGGACAGCAAATTTATACACTTCCCGACCATTCATTTCAAGGAAGGGACCGTTTTGGAATAAGTGTTTTCCTCCGGAGCCGTCTGCACCAAGTTCAAATGATAGAATACCTCTGCCTTCCGAAACCTGACCAATGATGGCCGCTCCAGCACCGTCTCCAAATAAGACAGCGGTATTGCGGTCTTCAAAGTTCGTAATTTTTGATAGTTTTTCAACGCCCACAACTAGAACATACGGATAGACACCCGTCTCAACAAATTGTTTGGCTGTAATCACTCCGTACATAAAACCTGCACATGCCGCCGAAATGTCCATTGCCGCTGCGTTCTTTGCACCGAGTTTCTCCTGAATCATCGTCGCAACAGTTGGAAAAGGCATATCAGGCGTAACCGTAGCAACCAAAATCAAGCCAATTTGATGAGCTTCGATCCCTGACTCTTCTATCGCTTGTTTAGCTGCTTCGAAAGCCATATCTGAAGTATTAACATCATCGTCCGCATATCTTCTCTCTTCTATACCAGTACGAGTACGAATCCATTCATCGGTAGTATCCATTTGTTTTTCCAAATCAAAGTTTGTAACAACACGTTCTGGCACATATCTTCCTAAGCCGATAATCCCCACACTCATATGACACCCTCATTTCAATTATTATCTTCTATTAGTACCTGGTAATAATAATAACGAATTAAGCATGAAATTTCAACTCATCGTCACGAATTTGCCAAACTTAGAGAAGGTTCTATAAAAGATTCTTTGTCACATTCGGCTCATATGATATGATGGTAGAAGTAAATAGTCTGTCCAGAGGTGAAACAACATGAAATTTGTCATTACATTAATTTGGTCATTTCTACTTGTTACAATGCTGAACTATGTAGTAAGTTCAGTTGCAGCAGTGCCATTCAACTTTAACTTGGGTGCTATCATCTCACTTGGGTTTGCAGCACTTATCTTCTTGATTTCTGCAATTATTCCTAATGAGCCAGCAACACACGAACACCACTAATTCAACAAAACAAAAACGGTATCTCCGAAGCTTCCACTTCAGAGATACCGTTTTTTATTGATTGATTATAACTTCGCCATTTTCAAGGGATACTTCAACATTACTACCGGGAGTTAAGTTCCCACCAAGGAGCGCTTTTGCTACAGCTGTTTCAACGTGTCGCTGAATAAAGCGACGCAATGGGCGTGCCCCAAACGCTRCATCCGTTCCCTCACTAACCACCCAATCAATCAATGGCTGGGTGAAAGTAATTGTGATTTCCTGCTCTTTCAACCGATTTGCTAATTGCGCCAAATACTTCTCCGTAATTGACGTGAAGTGAGAACCTTTTAATGAATGAAACAAAACAATTTCATCCATTCGGTTCAATAATTCTGGTTTAAAATGTGTTCGAAGTGCAGTCATCACCAAAGACTCCGCTTGGTCGCTATCTTCCAACAAATATTGTGATCCAATATTTGAAGTCAGAATCACTACAGTATTTGCGAAGTTGACGACCCGCCCTTGACTGTCCGTAATCCTTCCATCATCCAAAAGCTGGAGTAAGATATTAGCGACATCAGGATGTGCTTTTTCTATTTCATCGAGCAAAACGACCGAATATGGATTACGTCTTACCATTTCTGTCAGTTGCCCACCTTCTTCATAGCCGATATATCCTGGAGGAGCTCCTACAAGACGTGATACGCTGTGTTTCTCCATATATTCGGACATATCAATGCGGATGAAATGATCTTCGGAATCAAATAAATTGGCAGCTAATGCCTTGGCAAGCTCTGTTTTTCCTACACCGGTTGGCCCCAGGAATAAAAATGAACCAATTGGTTTTGTAGGATCTTTAATACCCGCACRTGCACGCCAAACAGCAACAGCTTCCGTTACAAATTGGACTGCTTGATCCTGCCCCACTACACGTTCCTGTAATGTTTCCTTCAGTCTAAGAAGCTTATCTCTTTCTCCTTCAACTAATTTCATCACGGGTATTCCTGTCCATCGGGAAACGATTGAAGCAATTTCCTCCGAAGTCACTTCTTCGCGAAGTAAACGATTTTCAGAAGTTGATTCAAGCGCAGACTCAAGTTCAGCAATTTCTTTTTCGAGCGTCGGTATTTTGCCATGTCGAAGCTCGGCTGCTTTATTTAAGTCGTAGCTATTTTCCGCCAGTTCCAGATCTCGTCGGTAACCATCCATTAGCTCACGTTTCTTTTGAATGTGCTGAAGGGATTCTTTCTCTGTGGACCATTGATTACGCATAGACTCGGTGGACGTTTTCAATTCATCGAGTTCCTGTCGTATTTTAGATAAACGTTGTTGACTTGCCTGATCTTTTTCCTTCATCAATGCTTGTTCTTCTATTTCCAATTGCATCATTCTTCTTGTCACTTCATCCAGTTCCTGCGGCATGGAATCAATTTCTGTTCGGATCATAGCACATGCTTCATCCACTAAATCAATTGCTTTATCCGGCAAAAATCGTTCCGTTAAATAACGGTCAGACAATTGTGCTGCTGCAACAATCGCCCGGTCATGTATGCGTACAGCATGGTGCAATTCAAAACGTTCTTTTAATCCACGTAAAATCGACACGGTATCTTCAACAGAAGGTTCCCGTACCAAAACTTGTTGGAAACGTCTCTCCAGTGCCGGGTCCTTTTCGATATACATTCGGTACTCATCAAGCGTTGTTGCACCGATACAATGCAATTCTCCACGTGCCAACATAGGTTTAAGCATATTGCCCGCATCCATCGCACCTTCTGTTTTTCCGGCACCGACAATAGTGTGAATCTCATCAATGAAAAGAATAATGCGTCCTTCACTATCTTTAACTTCTTTTAGCACCGCTTTTAATCGTTCTTCAAACTCACCGCGGTATTTAGCACCTGCAATCAATGAACCCATATCCAGTTCATAAATATCACGTTCCTTCAATCCTTCAGGAACATCCTTCCGTACGATTCGCTGTGCCAATCCCTCAACTATCGCTGTTTTACCAACACCCGGTTCCCCTATCAGCACCGGATTGTTTTTAGTTTTTCTAGAAAGAATTCGAATGACGTGTCTGATTTCCTGATCTCGCCCGATAACGGGATCCATTTTTCCATTACGAGCCTGTTCTACTAAATTGCGACCATACAGTTCCAGTGGTCTTTTCTGTTCTTGTTGCTGTTGCATATTCACGCCACTCCTTGTTTGACCTTTTTTGACTAATTGATTTTATTATAGGATGCTAGGAGGAATATTGTAAAGAAATGTGCATGGGATTTTTGTGGCGCATAATGTTTGTTTGGTGAATTTCGTTGTTTAATTGGGGAAGCATTCATTAGAAATTAAAATGCTATGTTAACCTTTACAGTGGTTTATCGTACATTTACGCTGACCGCATGAGCCAAAAAGGATATAAACCATATACTTGAGGGTCTGATACTTCACGCTCTTGCGGCTTGCTAGGCGCAAATGTACTCTCTTGTTTTCAATTCAATATCCACAACTTTCTATAATAATGGCATAAAAAATCCACTCACTTAACTGTGAGTGGATGAATGGAATATTTTATCTGACACCGAGTGCCATTTTTGCGTAGCGGGACATATTGTCTTTTGACCAGCCTGGAGTCCACACAATATTGACATCGACTTCTTTAACTTCCGGTAATTCGTATAATGCAGTTTTTACTTGATCAACAATCATTGGGCCCATTGGGCAACCAAGTGAAGTTAATGTCATAGTCACGACTGCAAATCCATCTTCTGATAAATCCACATCATAAACAAGTCCAAGGTTTACAATATCAATACCAAGT
>NZ_JBFUJC010000207.1:0-5528 GCF_056401595.1 Paenisporosarcina sp. P4_E4_2
ACGACAGGTTTACCCTTCGTGGTACCACTCTTATTGGTTTGCAAACTGAACAAACCTTCTTAAGACTTTATTACGGAAGTGAACCGTTCAGACCTACATGTCAGCCTGACCTCTCATAAGCGAGTTGGGGAGTTTATTGACTGTCTTTCACCGACCGACAGCTCTCTGAGCAATAAATATTCCTTAATAATCTTAATCTCTGAGTTTACTTTATGGGAAAATTTTCTTAATGATACAATTGTTGAAATATTTAGTCAAGAGGTTTTCGCCAGCAACTAAAATTCACTCTCCTGATTCTGGGATATAATGCACAAAATGTCTACTGACATTGATGGCAAAGTTTGTGAAAATTATCCTTCAAGAACAATTGGGATCAATTTTAAAGACGGTGATGAATTTGGTTTTTTTATTGGTCCGACGGATGTCCATGACGACGGCAATATCCCAGATAAAGATTTTTATATTTCATAAAAAGTAGATATTTGTCTGCTATTTAAACAAATTTTCTTAATAAAATGGGAAATATTTTATAATTGTTATAAAAGAACTACCTACTGCAAATAGTGAAAGACCCCAAGTAATGGGTGACATTATAAATAAAAATGGTTTTATAGCTTCCGTATTTTGAGTGTTCTTATATTCTAAAGTAGCATCATATTCGCTAATTCTTGGAGTAATAACAAAATGATAGAACCAAGCACCTCCAAATATAAACAGTCCGCCTAAAAAGATTGTATCAATGAAAGTCCAGCCAAGGAGAATCGAAAATAACCAAAGTAAAAATGATTCCATCACTATTGTAATTAATACGATATAACCCTTTTTCATAAGTCGCACCCCTATAATAATATTTTCGCTCAAGACACACTTTATTCTTCCCCTAATATGTTCCCGATAACTGTAAATTTTTCTCCTTTCAACAACAAACCTTATTTAGTAAGCAAATCATTATAAATGTAGATACGTTCTAAATGAGCGACAAGTTTCATTAATGGTTAGCACCTTTCTGCAACATGTTCTGCCTCATCGTGCAGCCCCATTGATGTCAGCAATTCCTGTATCAATTCCCATACCGCTTGATCATAGCCAGAAGTCACGATATACCAATAATTCGCATCACGGACGAATGCCAGCTTTTCCAATTCATTGGCTTGAATCAAAAATAGTCGCATTCGTTCTATTTCTTTTTCATCACACTTTCGATCTTCAGAAAAAGTAAAGCTCGTTTTCGAAGTCGTTGCCGAATTTCGATCTGCCACGCCGAGTCCATCTAAAGTAGTCATATGGATAGACTCGGCTCTTTCTTTTTTCACTTCATGTAAATAACTGACCACGTCTAGTTTATTAGTGCCAAAAACCTCACGGCAACGCATAAGGATATACTCTCGGTCTTTATGCCATTTACTGGAATATGACTCGAATTCCTCGATCAGTTCAATTAGTTGTTTTTCATCCTCAAACATCCATATGGTTTCTAGCATCTCTGCATATGGAACGGAAAAGGCCAAGTCTAAAAACTCCCGAATATTGCGTGCCATGTATCGAAGAGGCGGATCATTAGTTGGTGTTACACAAACAATTGGTGCTTCGTTTAAATGAGATATGGAATGAAAATCAGTCAAAAAACCGAAATGAATACCCCCACCACCAGTGCTAGCAAACGCAATCAAATCAGGTGGCGTAATTGGATACGGTGCTAATTGGTCRATTGGATGAAAACCAATTTGACCAAGTGAAAGTCCTTTTTTAGAGAATTCTTCTTCTAGTTGGAACAATTGATGGATTTCACATGGTATTTCATATGAACCATAAGCTTCTTTCAATTCAACATTCCCCATTGAACTCTTCCCCCTATCTTCGTCCTTTTACATTTGTTCGATGAATAAACTGGTTAATCCTGCATTTCATGGAAAACAAAAAAAGGAAATAATGGGTTATCTCTTTCCTGTTACATAAAATGTTCTTATTATGCAATTTGCTTTAGTAGGCCTGCAACCAGTGATGTGACAATAGCACCTGCAAGGAATGCAAGCTCATAGAGCAAGACATTACCAAATGATATCGAAACAATTCTCACGCTACCTACTTCAGAGGAAGTAGTATCATATGTGAAAAAATTAAGTGTTTCGGAATAGATGATTTAAAGCACAAAAGGCAAGTAATTTCCTAATTGGAATTACATGCCTTTGTTTTTGGCTCAGTTAAACTATACTGTTGATTACCGTTCCAACGCTCTTTCATGTTTTGAAGCTAGCGCAGCGATGCAACGCCCTTTCATGTTTCGAAGCTAGCGTAGCGATGCAGAAACAGAAACAGGAGGACGGGGTTTCCATGCGCCGAGGAGTCCTGACGCTCGCCCTAGGAAAGCGTTGCAGTTTTGCGGAATATCAACAGCAACATTTATCATAGCCATGTTTTAATTAGTCAGTCTATATGGATAAAACGCATAGTGGTATACTTACAATAGTGTTGAACTATTTTCAAAATATTAAAACACTATTAAAACTAGAGGAGTGACATGAATGGCTATTGAAGTTTATTTGAATTTTAAAGGGAATTGTCGGGAAGCTGTAGAGTATTATGCGCAGGTATTTAAAACAGAAGAACCAAAAATAATGACATTTGGTGAAATGCCGCCAAATGAAGAGTATCCATTACCTGAAGAAGCTAAAAACCTTATTATGCACACACGTTTAAACATGTGTGGCAGCGTCGTCATGTTTTCTGATACATTCCCTGGTATGCCCTTCGTTGAAGGAAATAACATTAGCCTAGCAATAGTCAGTGAGGATCTGGACGAAATCAAATCACTGTTTGATCAACTGAAAACGGGCGGTACTGTAGGCATGGATTTACAGGAAACGTTCTGGAGTAAATGTTACGGCAGTGTGAAAGATAAGTTTGGAATCGAATGGCAGTTTAACTATGGCAATGGTGGAATGTAAATACCTCCTATCTAATAATTAAATACAAAAATCCAAATAGAAACCCCGTTGTTGAATAATGTTCAACGGGGTTTCAACTCATTTCTAAATTCTGTTATGGTCTGCTTTCCAAGAAACAATTGCTTTCTTTATATCATCTGGGGACAGGTTTTCATTGACTGCACGTTCACAAAGAGTTGGAAACTCTTGTTCACCGGCAAAACGTAAAGCAATAATTTGACCGTTACTTAGATTTGAATCTAATAATTTACCTGTTAACACAAAATGGCGCAGGTTTTCTTCTGCTCGAATTGTTCGATCTTGGTTTTTTAATGGGCTTATTCTTACCAGAATTGCGACAATTATAATACACACAACCATAAGTAACAATAGAATAGATTGCAAGATGTTTTCCCCTGCATTAAATGAGCGGACCACATTGATTATCGACACGACCAAAGTCGCAACTAATAATAACGACAGTACATAATGATAAAGCGGGTCTACCTTTACATGTGTTTTGTAATTTTGATTTTCCATCAGTATCTCCTTCATAATCATTAATTCTTATTCCCATTTAAATGTATAACTAGCCATGATGAAAGCTCCAACTAACCAACAGCCTAATATTAGAGCATCCGCACCAAGTTCTATAAACGAAGTCCCTACATTCATCGTCTCCCGTAATGCATGGCTTAAATGAGAGATTGGTAAAACGTTAACAATCGGCTGAAGAAATTCTGGCATTTCGCGAATTGGGAAAAATACGCCTCCTAAAAACAACATGGGAAAGGATAAAAATCCTGCAATCGGTCCGGCACTTTCAGGTGTTTTAGCCACCCCTGCAATGATGAAGCCTATCGCCATAAAAGCAAGTGTCCCTAAAATAACGAATGTTATTAAACTAAGCCAAGACCCGTTTACTTGGGTTCCGTAAATAAGGTGAGCCACTCCTAATACGATAAGTGCTTGCATACCGTTCAACAGTAATCTGGCTGTAATTTGAGCAGCGATAAAAGTAGATGCTTTTAACGTGGTACCTTGCATTCTTCGCAAAATCCCGCGCTCTCTCCATGCGGCAATCTGACCTGCTACGCCATTCATGTTGTTGCTCATAATCATCATGGCCARAATTCCTGGCACCAAGAAATCAATATACTTTAAGTCTAAGGCTTCAATACCACTTGCATGAGTCACAATGACTGGCGAGTACTTTGCTTTTTCCTTACTAATCCCATCCACGACACTATTGACAATAGTTAAACCTATTTGCGAAACCGCGACGTCGGTTTCGTTGTAATATAACGGTAGCTCAAAAGGCGTTGTGTTTGAAGCTGCCTTCATTTTTTTCTCATACCCTTGAGGTATCACAACAACGAGTTGAAGATTTCCTTTYTTTACTTGTTCAAGTGCTTTATCTTTATTGTCGATAATTTCAAGGTTAACTGTTTCAATCTTACCCATCGTATTTGAGAATTCTTTTGAAAGTGGTGTTTTGTCCTGATCCACTACACCGATCGAGACTGAAACTCCATTGCCGTCTCCTAAAAAAGAACCAAGCATAACCATTAGAAAAATAGGGAATGCAAGCGTCCAGAAAAGAACTTGGCGATTGCGAAAAAATATTCGTAATTGTGATAACGTTAATTGCAAATAAGCTTTCATTCTTCTCTCAGACTCCTTCCTGTCATATGGATAAAGACATCTTCCAACGTTGAAGTTCTGGTCTGAAGATTGATCAATTGGATCTGTTTTTCAGATGTAAATTTAATCAAGTTAATCAAGGTCTTTTGCAGATTATCGGTATAAAGTACATAGGTATCCTTATGCTTCCCAACTTGCTTCACCCCATCGAGCGTTTCAAGCTCTTCTGTCAGGAAATTCCCTTCATACTGAAATTCTACTGCACTATCAGACTCTAAACCTTTTATGAGTCCTGAAGGAGTATCTAAAGCAATCAGATTCCCTTGATCCATAATGGCAATACGATCACAAAGAACTTGCGCTTCATCCATGTAATGGGTGGTTAAAACAGTGGTCTTTCCTTTTTCTTTTAATTTCAATACGATATCCCAGAGCGTCCTTCTTGCCTGAGGATCAAGTCCAGTTGTCGGTTCATCCAAAAATAGAATCCAAGGATCATGTACAAGGGCAAGCGCAATTGCTAGTCGTTGTTTTTGCCCCCCCGATAGAGTCTTGATACGACTCTTTGTTTTCTCTGTTAATACCATATCCTCTATCAACTCAGGAATCGAGAAGTTTTTTTGATAAAAACTTGCATACAACCTCAAAATTTCTTCAACGGTAAGTAATTCAAACAATGTGGTTGATTGTAGCTGGATCCCGATTACTTCTTTCACTTTTAACAAGTCTTTTGCAATATCAAATCCTCCGATAATCGCTGTTCCCCCATCAGTTTTTCGAAGCCCAACCATCATTTCTAAAGTGGTCGATTTCCCTGCACCATTGGGTCCGAGAAGTCCGAAAATTTCCCCTTTTTTAACGGAAAAATCAATAGCATTAACAGCTGTAAAACTTCCATATTTCTTCACTAATTTTTTTACTTCGATCATCGTTTCCGTCTGATTTTGCATTGTTCACACC
>NZ_JBFUJC010000208.1:0-5498 GCF_056401595.1 Paenisporosarcina sp. P4_E4_2
CGTCATATCCGTCAGTTTCGTTCCGATGACAATTAACAAGTCAACGCCTTCATTTAAATAATCAGTCGCAGCTTGCGTTCCCCCCAATCCGAAAGGACCGAGGTAACCCGGATGGTCGGTGCGAATTGTTCCTTTTCCGCCGGGTGTAGTGATGACTGGCACATTGTATTGAAGTGAAAGTTGGCTAACTTCGTCATAAGCCTGTGAAATATGCACACCTTTCCCTAGGAACAGGAGAGGTCTTTTCGCTTGCTCCAGCAAGGATTTCACTTCTCCCATGTATGGCGAGACCGCCGGTTCCAAGGCCGGAAGCGATAATGTAAAGGGCTCGATTTCTTCCATCAACACGTCAGCAGGGATGGAAAGATGAACAGGACCTTTTGTTCCAGTCAGTGCTTTTTGAAGAGCATGCTGGAAGTATACTTGGAACTGATCAGCTCGTTCGACTCTTGCGCTGAAGAGAGTAACTGGTTCAAACATTTTTACAAGATCTGTCCCGAAAATACTGGAATCCTGACCCATGGCACGTCCTGAATCTTTGACTGAAGGATGTCCAGTAATGAAAAGTACCGGCAAGTGGAAGGCTTTTGCTTGTCCAGCAGCAGTCAGCAAGTTCGTGCCACCTGGTCCTGAAGTTCCGACCGCGACCCCAAGCGTATTGTTCTGGCGTGCATAACCTGCAGCCATGAAGCCAGCGCCAGATTCGTGTCTGCTTAATACGAATTCAAGTTCGTTCTTTTCCATTGCWAGGAGAAGAGGAACAACCGCTTTACCGGGAATACCGAATGCGTGAGTTACTTGAAATGATTTTAAGTGTTCGACCAATAATGATGCAATTGATTTCATGGATGAATGACACCTCTAGATGAATTAAATTCATATTTTTTTTCGAGATCGGTAGCTGATAACGGTTTGCTGTAATAGTAGCCTTGTATTTCGTCACATTGTAATTTTTCAAGGAAATGAAGCTGTTCTTTTGTTTCTACGCCTTCTGCAATGACTTTTAGATTCAGCGCATGTGCGATGGAAATGATGGTGCTCACGATTTGGCCATCTTTCGGTCCATTCAGCATGTCACGAATGAAACTTCGGTCAATTTTCAGACGATGAATATGGAAGTTCTTCAAGTAGTTAAGTGAACTGTAGCCTGTACCAAAGTCATCCATGGCTATCTGTATACCAAGCTCATGCAATTCTTCCAAGATTGATGTGGAACGAATAACATCCATTGTCATAGATTCCGTGATTTCCAGTTCCAATCCATGTGGTGCAAGCCCAGTTTCTTGCAATACTTGTTTGACTTTATCCACAAGACGTTGCTTTAAAAATTCCTGAGGAGACAAGTTAATGGATAGTTTCAATGACGTCATGCCTTGATCGTGCCACTTTTTCATTTGACGGCAGCCGTGATTGAGTACCCATTCACCAAGATGTACCATCAATCCCATTTCTTCAGCTAGTGGAATGAAATCAGCTGGAGGAATAAGTCCAAGTTCAGGATGATTCCAGCGTAATAAGGCTTCAACTCCCACAATTTGATTAGTGTGCAAATCAATCTGCGGTTGGTAATGCAGGATAAGATCGTTATTTTTTATGGCTAATTCGAGCTCCGATTCGAGCGTCAGTTTCTTGAGAGATTCCTCGTTCATATCCGAATTGTATATGCAGTAACCGTTTTTCCCTTGATCTTTTGCACGGTACATAGCGGTATCTGCATGTAGGAATAGGGTATTGATATCTGACCCGTCATTTGGATAGAGGGCGATACCGATACTCGTGCTAACATGAAACTCCAGGTTTTGAAGGAAAAATGGTTTCCGAACGACTTCAATAATATCGTCGGCAATTTTTTTTAATTCATCAACTGAATTGAAATCTGTCAAAGCGATGGTAAACTCATCGCCACCCATTCGAAACAGCTTTCCTTTGTCGAGTAAATAATGATTTAATCTTTGAGCGATTTCAACAAGTAACGTATCACCCTTTGCATGACCCAATGTATCATTGATTAATTTAAAACGATCAAGATCTAGCAGGAAAACCGCCAATGAAATATTTTTCCCATCGGATGAATCCAGAATGCCATTTATATAGTTATGGAAATAGCGTCTATTAGGCAATGTTGTTAAATCATCATGATGTGCGTGATGCTGCATGATCAATTGGTTTTCATAGCGTTCAGTTATGTCACGGAAGCTGCAGACTGTCCCGATGAAATATTGATTCACACTGTAAATTGGACGGCCGTCAAATAGACAAATGGTTTCTTTTGACGAATCCGGTTTTTGGAATTTCACTTCGATATCGGAAAAGCTTTCTTTCGTTTGGATGATTTGATCTATCCAATCCTTAAGAATAGCCAGCTCAGACGCAGGCTTTTTAATCACATCTTGGCGTTTCAATCCTGTCAGTTTTTCTGCATATGGATTAAATTCCATAATACGACCATAATGATCCGTCAAAATCATGGCAGTATGTGAGGATTCCGTTAACACTTGGTTCAGCACATTCAAATCTTTGTTTTGTTCTTGCAATTGGATTTCACGTTCGATACTCGTTCCGACAATCGAAAGCAAGGAAAGGAGTAGAGGGTCTTCAAAATTCAAAGCGGTCATAATGGAAACTGTTCCAAGAGTGCCGTTCGTACGATGATCTGTAACTGGCACGGAATAACAAGCCGACTGATAGAGGAAATCATGATAATGTTGAGAGCCTACTACTTCCACCGGTTGATTGTGGTTCAGTGCAAGACTGATACAATTCGTTCCATTGTATTTCTCCGTAAACTGAACGCCTGTTCGAAAGCCAAGTTGTTGAATGACATCTTTAATCGTATTGTCACCTTCCATATAGGTGACGATGCCCTGATTATCGGTAACAACAATCAAAAGTGGAGTTCCTTTTACCATCTTCAAAAATTCTGGAATAAAAAATTCCACCACTTTCAAGACTTCTTTATTTTCTTTTTGAATTTGTTGTAGTTGTTCATGGCCAATTTCTAAAGGGTCGGGAATAATCGTCGGATCCAATCCCCATTCTTCACATCGCATTTTCGACTGTTCAATTAGCTGTAAATTTAATTGTTGTGCTTGCATTCAAATCCCCCCTTTATAATAAGGTTTTTGCAAAGTGTCTTAAGTAAATAATTCAAGGTTTTACAATATATAACAATATTTTTGTATTATAGTAACTAGTACTCCTTTTTATTATAGTTGATAAGAAGGATTTTACCTACCAAATAATGAATAAAGTCGAATATAGTCGAAAAAGTTGTTTAATTCGTCACAATCGTACCCAACATAAAAAAAGATTACATTTCAGTTAAATAAACCGAAAGAGTTGACGTTTGACTGGTAGGTAGGGTTAGATAGGAAAGTATGTTAAATGAGATGAGGAATATTTATGATGCAAGATCAACGAAAGAAAATAATTGTTTTAATGATAAATATGTTTATCGCAATAGGGAGTTTTGGCATAATCATTCCGATACTGCCAGCCTATCTAATGTCGATTGGTGAAGGGGGCATGGCGGCAGGTCTTATGATTGCCATCTTTGCGGGGGCACAGTTCGTCATGTCACCGATTGCCGGTAAGTGGGCAGATCAAGTTGGTCGACGGAAGATGATTATAGCAGGTCTAAGCGGATTAACGCTTTCCATGTTTGTGTTTTATTTCTCGGATTCAATATGGGTGCTGTATACATCGCGAGTGATAGGCGGTATCGGTGCAGCCTTATTAATTCCTGCGATTTTCGCTTATGTAGCAGATATTACGACAATGGATCAGCGTGCAAAAGGGAATAGTTACATTTCCGCAGCGATGTCACTCGGAATTGTCATTGGACCTGGAATCGGAGGGTTTTTGGCGGATTATGACTTGAAGCTTCCATTGCTCGTTTCCGCATTGGTATCGTTGTTGTCTGTGATATTCTCAATAATTGTATTGAAGGAAAGCAGGGAAACTGGAGATGTTTTAGGCGCAGTTAAACAGGAATCAATGGTGAAAAAACTTGCACAGTCTGTACAAAAGCCTTATTTTATCCCACTTATTATTACACTCGTCATGAGTTTTGGGTTGATGGCATATGAATCGGTATTAGGTCTGTTTGTGGATAATCAATTTGGCGCAACACCGAAACAGATTGCAGTGATGGTGACGTCAACAGGGATTGTCAGCGTTGTGATGCAATTATTGGTGGTGGATCGTCTCGTTCGAAGGTATGGTGAAGGAATCATTTTGAATTTCTTTATCGCCTTGACAGCTTTATGTTTCTTCTTATCTTTATTTGCCTCCACCTATGTGCTGTTCTTTATGATTACGTTAGTGGTGTTCCTTGCAACTTCTATTTTGAGACCAGTGCTGAATACGCTGATCTCAAAGCTAGCAGGTAATGAACAAGGATTCGCGATGGGGATGAATAACGCCTATATGAGTATTGGTAACGTAGTCGGACCGCTACTTGCTGGTGTTTTATATGACGTGAATATTATATATCCTTTCTTGCTAGGATTCGTCGTACTAGGGATTACAATCTTGGTAAGTGTCGTGTGGCAGAGGAATCAGAAATCAATCCAATTTGTGAAGTGAATTTATTGCGYTCGATAGGTTGTTGGACAATATGAACGTAGGGTTTCACAATCAGAAAAGGCTTTTGGGAAGTTTAGCGGGAAACGTATGGAGCTATTAAATAAAAATGAATAGAAATTAACAGGTGAAACCTCGTATTTTGATCAAACAAAATACGAGGTTTTTATTCTATTGTAGTTTTGAAATAAAGTTGTTGACCCGAGCAGGGTTAACGCTCTTTTTGTTGAASTTAKTGAACTCCYATGAAAAWTAAAAAACGCTCAAAATCAATAATAGTGCATATCAAAAGGACCCAGAAAAAAGCTGAGCCTTAAGAGAAATTATTTGGAGTTGGTAAGTAAATCGAGAAGTATCTCCAATCTACTAAGAATAAAGGCAAGTCTGGTGCAGTAACTAAAGTAGGATAAATATCCCATAAGTGCTACCCATATTGGGGGCGACAGTTTTGTGATGCACCGTGGTCGTTGGAGTCAGACTAACGGTTGGGCTCTATGGCACCATAGTTCATCGACCTTCTTCGCCAGCCATAGTGATTTATACCCATTAAGAACAAATTTTCATCCTTTGTGGTGCAGTGATTTTTCGCTGCATGGGTGGCTTAGAGGTCAGTTTACTAAAAGAAATTATTTTGATTTATGGAATTATCTGTTAAAATTAATTGGACTGTTATCTTGATACTGGGTGTAAATGGGGAATTTAAAAGGAGGAGAAGAAAATTAACGAAACCTTTTATCTCAAACTAAATGGATATTTACTGCTCACAATCATACCATTATCCGCTCTTGGATATTATTTTGCCGTCCACAAAGAATCATTGTTCTACTTGTATGAATGGCTGCTTGTTGCATTAGTCATAATTTCAGTACTTTTCTCAATTAAAAATATAGTATCCATCAGAAATAGACTAAAGT
>NZ_JBFUJC010000209.1:0-5493 GCF_056401595.1 Paenisporosarcina sp. P4_E4_2
ATATGGGACCTGAAGATCGTGCGGCTCATAGCTTCGGAAATCGTAGAACGAAAAGAACGGAAGTTATGTTTGGTGAAGCTGGCCTTGTTTATACCTATCAAATGCACACACATACATTGATGAATATCGTGAGCGGACCTGTCGGTAAACCCCAGGCTGTGCTATTACGCGCCGGTGAACCTATTGAAGGTCTCGACTTAATGCAACAATTTAGGGGGACAACCCCGATGAAAAATTGGACAAACGGGCCAGGTAAGCTTGCAAAAGCACTGGGAGTGGGCATGGGTTACTATGGCCACCATTGGGCAGAAGAACCTCTATTCATTGCACCTGGGCCGGGTAGTGAAGAAGTGGAAGTGGGTCCGCGTGTTGGCATTCAGAATTCTGGTGAAGCAGTTCACTATCCATATCGTTTTTCAGAAAAAGGACATCCAATGGTTTCAAAATACCGATAAGATGTTTAACGGTATATTTCAGTGGAATAATTAGTATGAACAAACTTTAAGGAGTGAGTTGGAAATGGCGAAAATTGCAACTTTAATCACGAAAATGTTTGAAGACATTGAGTATATGGATCCCGCGAGAGCTTTTAACGAAGCAGGTCATGAGGTATTTACAATTGAAAAAAAAGCAGGGAAAGAAGTGAAAGGCAAACAAGGGGAAGCGATGGTGATGATCGATCACGGCATCGATGATGTTAAACCAGAAGACTTTGATGCACTCTTTATCCCGGGTGGATTTTCACCTGATCTATTACGGGAGGATGAACGGTTTGTAGTATTTTCAAAAGCGTTCATGGATGCAAAAAAACCAGTATTTGCAATCTGCCACGGACCACAGTTACTGATTACAGCAAAAACTTTGGAAGGTCGAGATGCCACGGGCTATAAATCGATTGCTCAAGATATGTTGTACGCGGGAGCAAAATATGTGGATAAAGAAGTTGTGGTTTGCCAAAATCAATTGGTCACAAGCCGACAACCAGATGATATTCCTGCCTTTAACCGAGAGTCCTTGAAATTACTAGAACAAATATAATCGGAAAATGTCTCGCATTAGCGAGCCATTTTTTTATATTATACTAGTAAGGAAGTAAATCTCTTGTTAAAAAGCTTAACATCTACTGGGGTGAACAGGTTTCATCTGAAAAAAAATTACTAGTTCATTCCAATTAGGATACGGTATTTAGAAACGACATGTTCATGAGGTGAAAGGTATGAAGGAAAGTAATGAGTCACACAGGGCAAGAATAAATGAAGTGTTTGACTATTTGCATGCACATCCTGAAGTAAGTTGGAAAGAAGTTGGAACAACTGCTTACTTGAAAAAATTAATTGAACAAGAAGGGTTTACAGTTCAAACATTCGATGAATGCACGGGTCTTGTCGTTGAAGTAGGAGAAGGGGAAACGTGTATAGGGATTCGAGCAGACATGGATGCCCTTTGGCAAGAAGTGAATAGCGTATTCAAAGCAAATCACTCATGCGGTCATGACGCACATATGACAATGGGTGTTGGAACCTTGCTTGCGATGAAAGAAATAGGATTTCCCGAAGGTATTCGTCTAAAGTGGATTTTTCAGCCGGCTGAGGAAAAAGGGCAAGGTGCATTGAAACTATTAAGTCTTGGCGTTTTGGATAATGTTGATTATTTATATGGAGTTCATCTTCGGCCCATTCAGGAAATACCGAACGGGACTGCATCAGCTGCCATCTGTCATGGTGCTGCAGGTCTAATAAGAGGCACTATTCAGGGGGAGGATGCCCATGCGGCAAGACCTCATCTTGGAAAAAATGCCATTGAAGTCGGTGCTGCTATTATTCAGGGCTTGCAAGCAATAAGAATGGATCCACTTATCCCATGTTCCGTAAAAATGACCAAACTACAAGCCGGAAGTGAGACAGGTAATATCATTCCGGGAAAAGCATCCTTCACACTTGATTTACGGGCTCAAACAAATGATGCCATGCGTACACTTCGAACAAAGGTCTGTGAAGTGATTCAAAGTGTGGAATCAATATATCATGTAAAAATCCAATATATTGTCCATGAAGGATTGGTAGCGGCAATCGTGAATGAAGACGCCTATCATTTGATGGCAGAGGCAATCAGCGAAGTAATCGGTGCCGATAATTTACAACCTCGAATTGAAACTCCTGGTGGTGAAGACTTTCATTTTTATTCCTTATATAAACCAAATATAAAAGCTACGATGTTAGGTCTCGGCTGTGATTTGTTCCCAGGACTCCATCACCCGAACATGACATTCAATCACAACTGCTTACATACCGGAATCGCAATACTCACCCAAACCATTTTGAATACAATTAAATCGATTTCTGCAAAATAAGATTGCCTTGGCAATCTTATTTTTTTGTATGGATCTAATCAACGTCGGTATTTATACTTCAGTGTTGTATACATAAGTGAATGCTTATATAATCGTATTATTATACATGGATGAGGAGATGCTTATGGACTATGTAGCACTAGAACAGTATTTAAAAGGCATTGGTGACCAAAATCGGTTAAGAATCTTAACGTATCTCATGCATGAGTCATTATGTATCTGTGAGTTAACGGAACTTCTTGAAATGACGCAACCGGCAATTAGTCAGCATATGCGAAAACTAAAGGCTGCAAGTATTGTGAGTGAAGAAAAGCGTGGTCGTTGGACAATTTGGTCCTTAAACGTTCGTCATCCACAATATCCGGTATTAATACATTTGCTCAGTTTACTACCTGCGCCTGCACGTACGGTAGAAGATTTAATTATAGAAGGCAAAAAAGTCATGTGTGAGGAATAAGTGGAGGAACTAAAATGGATTTATGGTTAGCAAGTATAGTTTTTATCGTGACATTAATTTTTGTCATCTGGCAACCGAAAGGGTTATCGATTGGTTGGTCGGCGATGGCTGGAGCGGCAATCGCACTTCTTGTAGGTGTAGTTAATTTTCAGGACGTCATTGATGTAACAGGATTCGTCTGGAATGCAACACTGACGTTTATAGCGTTGATTATCATTTCATTGATTTTGGATGAAATCGGTTTCTTCGAATGGTCGGCACTTCATATGGCCAGCTTTGCAAATGGAAGTGGCATTCGCATGTTTTTGCTCGTGACTCTACTTGGGGCTACAGTCTCCGCTTTATTTGCGAATGATGGTGCAGCTTTAATCTTGACGCCGATAGTGTTAGCAATGGTACGTGCTCTTGATTTCAAAGAGAAAATGATTTTACCATTCATCATGGCTTCTGGATTTATTGCGGATACCACATCCTTGCCATTTGTCATCAGTAACTTGGTGAACATCGTTTCAGCTGATTTCTTTGGCATTGGCTTTATCGAATATGCGTCACGGATGTTAGTACCAAACTTATTCAGTGTAGCGGCAAGCATGCTCGTCCTGTATTTGTTCTTTGGTAAATCAATTCCCAAACACTTTGACGAAAAAATGTTAAAAGAACCAAAGGAAGCATTGAAAGATATCCGGATGTTCCATATTTCGTGGTACGTACTGAGTGTATTACTAGTTGGATATTTCTTGAGTGAATCATTGAATATTCCCGTTTCCTTTATTGCCGCTGCAGTAGCATTGATTTTCTTATGCATTGCTCGCAAAAGCAAAGCCGTTCACACACGGAATGTCATCAAAGGGGCTCCGTGGGCTATCGTGTTCTTCTCGATTGGTATGTATGTTGTTGTATATGGTCTTCGCAATGTAGGCTTAACATCAGTGTTGACTGATTTAATCGAATGGACAACCAGTCATGGCCTATATACAGCAACGATTGGTATGGGCTTCATAGCGGCAATTCTATCAGCAATCATGAACAATATGCCGACGGTCATGATTGATGCAATTGCCATTGCCGATACGAATACATCCGGCGTGATGAGGGAAGCGCTGATGTATGCAAATGTCATCGGGTCTGATTTAGGGCCGAAAATGACGCCAATCGGTTCTCTCGCAACGTTATTATGGTTGCATGTCTTAAATCAAAAAGGTGTAAAAATCTCTTGGAGCTATTATTTTAAAGTAGGGGTATTATTAACCGTTCCTACACTATTCATTACTTTAACAGGACTGTATATATGGTTGACGATAATTCACTAAAAAGGATGAGACTGATGGAAAAGAAAATTTTTTACTTTTTATGTACAGGCAATTCATGTCGTTCACAGATGGCAGAAGCTTTTGGTCATATGTACTTAGGTGACAAGTTTGAAGTTTATTCTGCTGGCATCGAAGCTCACGGTCTTAATCCGAATGCGATTAAAGCAWTGGATGAAATCGGGATCGATATTCGCAACCAAACATCAGATGTTATCGACCCAAAACTTTTGAACAAAGCAGATTTCCTGGTTACTCTATGTGGTGACGCTAATGACAAATGTCCCGTGACTCCACCTCATGTGACTCGTTGGCACTGGGGCTTTGACGATCCTGCCCGAGCTAAAGGAACTGAAGATGAGAAATGGGTGGTATTCCAACTCGTGCGTGACGAAATTGGAGCACGTATCAAACAATTCTCTAACACAGGAAAATAAACCAAAAGAGACATCGTGGGATCCTCCACGATGTCTCTTTTAAAAATTTTTACCCATATAAAACTCGTTTACGTAACTTCCATCAATGAGTAATGAGTTAGGACGGTTGCCTTCAATGCTATAACCCATTTTTTTATATAGTCCCATGGCACGTTCGTTTTTCTCCACGACTGTCAGTTCCAAGCGGGTTATCCCAACTTCATGTGCCCAAGTCTCTGCTTTTTTCATTAATGATGTCCCCACATTTTGACCATAATACGCTTGTCGTACACCGATTACTAGCGAAGCGCGATGATGCGCCCGGGGTGCCGGACCAGCAATCAATGCAACGAAACCAGCGAATTCGCCATTTAGAATGCCAACAAACATCCCGGAGTTTGCGGATTTTTTCCACTCACCGATACGTTTGCGAATGGACTGGACGGTCATTTTCCGTTCATCTTTTCCAAATAACATAAAATTCGATTCTGCATCAATATCTTGATACAGACGAATGATTGCACGTGCATCGTCCAAGTCTACGGGACGTATAATCATAATATTTTCGGGTTTATTTGAAGAAGAAGGATCGTAATCGAATGCTTCGGTTACTTTAACAAAAGTTACGGCTCTACCTAAGTCAATGCGTTTTACTGTATAATCTGAGTCAATCCACGCCAAGAAATGAGATGCAGGAGGTTTCGTCTTTTTCCACCAGCTACTATTTAAATAAGCTGCGTTTGGCAATTGTTGACCGACAATATTTTCGATTGCTGTATATGTAAGGGTGACTTCATTTTGTTTAGCCTCTTCAAAAAAAGTTGCTAGTGGAATATACTTCTTCTCCAGTTTCTTTACCATTATTGACCTCTTTTCTGTATCAAAAGAAATGTGTTTAGATTAGTATAATAATATCATTTTCATCTAATGTAATCACTACTAAATTCATACTATATTCATACT
>NZ_JBFUJC010000210.1:0-5468 GCF_056401595.1 Paenisporosarcina sp. P4_E4_2
CCATTTCACTCAAATCCATTGGAATGATTTTTCCTGGATATGGGGAAGCGAAATACACATGTTTTTTGCCAGATCCGTTATTAGTGAATGTCGTCATGAATAAACTTTCTCCTGTAAGCATACGCTTACCGGCACCCATCAGTTTGCCYATGATTCCTCCTCCTGAAGAAGAGCCATCTCCGAAAATAGTTTCCATAGAGATGCCGTCTTCCATCATCATTAAGCTGCCTGCTTCTGCAACAACCGTTTCTTTTGGATCGAGTTCTACTTCCACAAACTGCATATCGTCACCGTGTAATTTGTAATCAATTTCGTGGTTGTTCATGCGTCACATTCCTCCAGTAATTTAATCTACTCATTCATACGCTTCTCGCAACAAAAAGTTTCATCAAACGTCACTATTTATAAATAATCCGTTTTTTCAAAAAATTGAAAGGTTTAAACGACCATGTGTCGAATAAGTAAAGTGAAAGCGTTCTCAAATCGAAAGGGGTAAGGTACATGCAATTGAACAATTACATCGGTGGAAAGTGGCAGGAAGCTGGAGATGCAAAGTACGTTCCTGTGACTAACCCTGCTAATGGAGAAGAGTTAGCGCAAGTGCGATTATCAACTAAAGAAGATGTGAATTCAGCTGTCTTGGCAGCAAAGGAAGCGCAGAAAAAATGGGCGCTGGTCCCTGCACCGAAGCGGGCAGATTATTTATATGAAATTGGGCGTATTATGAAAGAAAAGAAAGAGCATCTTGCACAAGTGTTGACGAAAGAAATGGGAAAAGTCATTGAAGAAGGTCGCGGAGAAGTACAGGAAGGAATCGATATGGCATTCTACATGGCAGGTGAAGGCCGCCGTTTGTTCGGCGAAACGACGCCATCGGAACTGGCTGATAAGTTTGCGATGAGCGTACGTGCTCCGATCGGTGTGGTTGGGCTCATTACGCCTTGGAACTTCCCGGTTGCGATTGCCACGTGGAAATCATTCCCTGCGATTGTTGCTGGCAATACGTTTTTATGGAAGCCAGCAACGGAAACACCGATGATGGCTTATGAAATGGCGAAAGTGTTTGAAGAAGCAGGACTACCAGCAGGCGTTGCGAACATTGTATTCGGATCAGGGGCAGATGTTGGAACTGCGATGATCGAACATCCGGACGTGAAAGTCATTTCATTTACTGGGTCGACTGAGACAGGTCGTTCGGTTGCTGAACGTGGCGGTCGTCATTTGAAAAAAGTATCACTTGAAATGGGTGGTAAAAATGCCGTCATCGTAATGGACGACGCAGATCTTGGATTGGCGGTTGAAGGGATTTTGTGGAGTGCTTTCGGAACAGCGGGTCAGCGTTGTACAGCATGCAGTCGCGTCATTGTGCATAAAGATGTGAAAGAAGAACTTGAAATGCGGCTTCAGGAAGCGATGAAAGGTTTGGCTATCGGTGACGGTATGGACGAATCCGTAAAAATCGGCCCAGTCATTAACAAAAAAGCACTGGAAAAAATCCATAATTACGTCCAAATCGGAAAAGAAGACGGTGCTACATTGCTAGCGGGTGGAGAGATTCTATCTGATGGCGATTTGGCAAACGGAAACTACTATGCTCCGACTCTATTCACAAACGTTGCGAGAGATAGTCGCATTGCACAGGAAGAAATCTTTGGCCCGGTTGTTTCACTGATTGAGGTTTCGAGTTTAGACGAAGCAATCGAAGTGAATAACAGCGTGTCATTCGGTTTATCCAGTAGTATTTTCTCGCGTGACGTCAACACTGTTTTCAAGGCACAGCGTGATCTGGATACAGGGATTGTGTATGTAWATGCCGGCACTACTGGTGCTGAAATTCATTTGCCCTTCGGCGGGACAAAAGGGACGGGTAACGGACACCGTGACTCCGGCGTGGCAGCACTTGACGTTTATACAGAATGGAAGAGCATTTATGTCGACTTCAGCGGTAAGTTACAACGAGCTCAAATTGATAATTAAGTAGTTTTGAATGAAAGACTGTCAGCATCACATATACATGCAAAGAAAACGTTTTACAAAGGGGATGTAAGAATGAAGGTTGTTGTATTAGGTGCAGGATTAATGGGGAAAGAAGCAGCGCGTGATTTAGTCAAAAGCGAAAACGTCGAAAAAGTGTTTTTAGCAGACGTGCAAGTGGAGCAAGTGCAGGCTTTTAAGGAGAAAATTCAATCTGATAAAATAGAAGCAGTTCGGTTAGATGCCAATGATGATGCGCAATTGAAAGAAGTCATGAGCAAAGGCGACGTTGTCATTAACGCATTATTTTATTCATTCAACGAAAAAGTAGCACGTACAGCAGTTGAAGTGGGCGTTCATTCAGTGGATCTAGGAGGTCACATTGGAGGAGCGACGGATGCGGTGTTAAGTTTGGCTGCTGAAGCACAAGCGAAAGGCATTACTCTCATTCCAGACTTAGGGGTAGCTCCAGGAATGATAAATATTTTATCTGGATATGGTGCAAGCAAGTTAGATGAGGTCAAATCGATCAAACTGTTTGTAGGTGGGATTCCAGTTGAACCGGAAGGTCCATTGAAATACAACATCGTCTTTTCATTGGACGGGGTGATGGACCATTATACGGACACATCACACGTTGTCCGAAATGGTGAATTGATCGAAGTGCCATCCCTTTCCGAAATCGAGCCGATTCATTTTGATGAATTCGGTGAACTGGAAGCTTTCCATACATCAGGTGGAACTTCTACATTGACAAAAACGTTTCCGAACGTGGAAACACTCGAATATAAAACAATACGTTACCCAGGCCACGCAGAAAAATTTAAAGTATTGGTGGATCTAGGCTTAACAAATAAAGCGACAAAAGTTGAAGTGGATGGAAAAACAATTAGTACGCGTGAAGTGCTGAAAGCCGCTTTGACGCCTGGTTTATTACTTGGTGATAAACAAGATGCCGTACTGTTACGTGTAATTGTGTCCGGTGACAAAGATGGGGAACTGGTTAAATATGAATACGAACTCGTGACGAAGAAAGATATGACGGATCAAGTAACTGCAATGGCGCGTGCAACTGCAAACACGATTTCAATTGTTGCACAGATGATCGGCAATGGGGAAATCACAAAACGAGGCGTATACGCACCTGAACAAATTGTGCCTGGCGATACCTACATTAATGAAATGAAAAAACGAGGCGTACAAATTCAAGAATCCATACAACAATCAACTACGGTTGGTAACGGATAACAGGAGGCACTCATCATGAACTTCGATTTTTCGGAAGAACAACAATTACTTCGTAAAACGGTCCGCCAATATGTGGATGCAGAAATTATTCCCCATATGGCTGAATGGGATGCAACGGGTGGATTTGATCAAAAAGTATGGAAAAGATTAGCGGAACTAGGTTTCATGGGTGTTTGTGTCCCTGAAGCATACGGTGGGAGTGGCATGGACTACAATTCACTTGCAATCGTTTGTGAAGAATTAGAACGGGGAGATACAGCGTTTCGAACAGCTGTCTCCGTGCATATCGGATTGAACTCCATGACGTTAATGCAGTGGGGTACCGAGGAACAAAAGCAAAAGTATTTGGTACCGCAAGCGAAAGGTGAAAAAATCGGTGCTTTCGGTCTTACGGAACCGGGCGCTGGTTCGGACGTAGCCGCAATGGCAACAACAGCGACTCGCGACGGGGAAGATTACGTTTTAAAAGGTCAAAAAACTTGGATTTCCCTTTGTGATAAAGCGGACCATTTCATCGTTTTTGCATATACTGATAAATCGAAGAAACACCACGGGATCAGTGCGTTTATTGTGGAACGTACGATGGAAGGCTTCAGTTCGAAAGCGATTAAAGGGAAGTATGGCATTCGTGCAGGAAATACGGGGGAAATTTTCTTTGATGATATTCGAGTCCCGGCTACAAACCGTTTAGGGGAAGAAGGCGAAGGGTTTAAAATTGCCATGTCGGCTTTGGATAACGGAAGATTTACTGTTGCCGCAGGCGCTGCAGGTTTAATCATGGCGTGTATTGAAGCAAGTGTGAAATATTGTAACGAGCGCGAAACGTTCGGCAAGCCAATTGGTAAACACCAATTGGTACAGCAAATGGTTGCGAAAATGGAAGCAGGCCTTCAAATGAGCCGTCTCCTTGTCTACCGTGTTGGTGAACTGAAAAATAAAGGCGTGCGTAATACGCGCGAGACCTCATTAGCGAAATGGCAAGCATGTGATTTTGCGAACCAAGCAGCAGATGACGCTGTGCAAATTCACGGTGCGTATGGCTATTCGGATGAATATCCAGTCGCAAGATACTTGCGCAACTCAAAAGCACCTGTTATTTACGAAGGAACGCGCGAGATCCATACAATTATGCAAGCGGAATATGTACTTGGGTATCGTGAAGATAAAAAATTATCGAACATGCTGCCAAAATGGCCATTTGAAATCGATAAATAAATATGATAGAATATTCTCAACTTGAATGAACGGAGGTGAAGAAAGAATGAAGAACGCTGTGAATGCACGTGGTTTCATATTGGAATTTTTATCCACATCATGTGCGATTACTCATGAAATTTCTAATAACGGGACAGGTCTGTCCAATTTTAGAAAATTACATGCACATCACAGCTGACAAGACATTCTTTCTTCTCCATATGGAAAAGCGCAAAGCGCCACTCTAGCCCAACACCGGCGCTGTTCGGTTGAAAGGCAATWGCCTTTCTGACCCCTTTTAAGGGGCACGCGGGCTGGCGCTTGGAGCCAGACATCGAGAAAAGACTGCTTGCTTTTCAGGCAGTCTTTTTTTGTACGCAAAAATAAATCTACTGCAAATGAAGAATGGATTGCTTCCAGCTGAATTCGAAAGGAAGCGGAAAATATGATATGTACAATACAGGAAATCAGTAAAATGCTAGGTGGAAACATCATTTTTGAGGACTTATCACTGGCAATCAAAACAGGTGATAAATTAGCTGTTGTAGGACGTAATGGTACAGGGAAAACTACATTATTTAAATTGTTAGCTGGTGTAGAAAGTCCTGATTCGGGAAGCATTCATTTCAAAAAAGGAAATCGGATTGGCTACTTGGCCCAGATTCCTTCCTACTCAGAGGAAGTGACGGGGCTCGATGTTCTGACAATGGCCTTTGAAGAACTGCTCAAGATGCAAACGCAAATGACGGACCTTGAAATGAAAATGGCCAGCGCAACGTCTGAAGAAATGGAACGATTGCTTCGTCAATATGGAAATATCCAGGAACAATTCACGTTGCGTGACGGATATTCATATGAATCGGAAATTGATAAGGTCATACAGGGTCTGCAATTAGAAAGTTTTGTTAATCGGTCATTCCCATCGTTGAGTGGGGGGGAACAAACAAAAATCATGCTCGGTCAATTGCTTCTGACGAAACCAGATTTATTGTTACTCGATGAACCGACGAACCATTTGGATTTGTTTGCCGTGGAATGGCTTGAACAGTATT